>JBDTRV010000035.1:0-10659 GCA_039931475.1 Burkholderiales bacterium
AAAGGACCAGTGGGACGCGCTCGAGTGGGATGAAGACGGCGCCGAACCGCCGGATCGGATCAGCGCCGAGGCAGTCAATCGGTGGTTGTTCAACACCGACACGGTCGACAAGGTGCTCGAGACCTTGATGACGCGCGGCGAGCGCGTTGCCGGCGGCGACCGCCTCGGCAAGACCATCGTCTTCGCGAAGAACCAGGCTCATGCCGAATTCATCCGTGACCGCTTCGACTCTAACTACCCGCAATACCGCGGCGCGTTCGCGCGCATCATCACGCACCAGACCGAGCACGCGCAGAGCTTGATCGATGCGTTCTCGCGCAAGGACGATGCGCCGCACATCGCGATCTCGGTCGACATGCTGGACACCGGCATCGACGTGCCGGAAGTCTTGAACCTGGTGTTCTTCAAGATCGTTCGTTCCAAGGCCAAGTTCTGGCAGATGGTCGGGCGCGGCACCCGACTGTGTGAAAACCTGTTTGGGCCTGACCAGCACAAGACGCAGTTCTTCATCTTCGACTTTTGCCAGAACCTTGAATACTTCAGCCAAGACCTTGAGCGCTGCGACGGCGCCGCCTCCGAGCCGCTGTCGCAGCGGTTGTTCAAGCGGCGCATCGATCTGCTGTGCGCGCTGGACGAGCGCGCGAGCGGCGACGGGCGCGTGGCGGCGGAGCCCGAGCCGGCCGCGTCGCCGTTCCAGACCGAAGCGCGCATCCGCGCTGACAGCGCAAGCTGGCTGTGCGACGTCGTGGCCGGCATGAGGCTGGAGAACTTCGTGGTGCGCCCGAAGCGCCGCTGGGTCGAGGCATGGCGTTCGCCCGACGCATGGGAGCGGCCAAACGCCGAGCAACTGGCCGAAGCGGCCGAACACCTGTCGGGCCTGCCCAGCATGGTGCGCGATGACGACGAGGACGCCAAGCGCTTCGACCTGTTGCTGCTGCACACCCAGCTTGCCAGCGTTCGCGCCGAGCCACAGTTCGAGGCCCTGCGCAGGAGGGTGCAGGAGATGGCCAATGCGTTGCTGGAGCTTGCCAGCATCCCGGCCGTGCGCGAGCAACTGCTGCTGATCGAGGCCGTCGCGGGCGATGAGTGGTGGCAGGACGTGACCCTGCCGATGCTCGAGCAGGTGCGTCGCAAGTTGCGGGCGCTGGTCAAGCTGATCGAAGTGAAGCGCCGCAAGATCGTCTACACCGACTTCACCGACGAACTGGGCGAGCAGGCCGACGTGCTGTTGCCGATAGCCACCAGCGCCGGCGACTTCGAGCGCTTCCGGCTCAAGGCACGTGCTTTCCTGCGTGCGCACGAAGACCGCCTTGCGCTGCACAAGCTCAAGCGCAACCAGCCGTTGACGCCGGCCGACTTGGGCGAACTCGAGGCGATGCTGAAAGACGCCGGCGGCACTGACGGCAATCTGGCGCGCGCCCTGGAGCGACACCAGAGCCTGCCCGCGTTCGTGCGTTCGCTGGTCGGCCTCGATCGCGAAGCGGCCAAAGCGGCGCTGGCGCATCTGCTCGCGGGAAGCACCGCCACCGCGAGCCAGATCCAATTCATCGACGAGGTGATCGACCACCTCACCGAGAACGGCGCCATGCCGGCCGACCGGCTCTACGCTTCGCCGTTCACGGACATCCACGCGCAAGGTCCCGACGGTGTGTTTGCGCCGGCCGCCGTGGAGCAGCTTTTCGTTTCGCTGGAGGCGTTGGAGTTGAAGGCCGGATAACGCTCGTGGCCAATGATGGCGCTGCCTCCGAGTCAGCGCGGAGGCAAGAGTTTCTGCGAAAAACCTATTTTTCGCTCTTGCAGGCTCGATTTGTAGCTATTAATAATGTAGCAAAACGACTCGTGGAAAACAGGTCGTGGGCAGCGTCGCCCGAGGCACTGTCGCCCCTTTCCCTCTTTCTCGCGGCGCGGGTGGTTGCGGGCTGGCGCATCGTCATCGCGCTGCCGGTGACCGGCAGCGTCGGCGCGAACTGGGCAGATTGCACACAAGCGCAAATTTTTTTCTGCCATCCACGTGGATGGTCTCCGGATGGCGCTAAGATGGCGACATGCCAGCAAAACCTCGCTCTCTCAAAGTGGTCACCCGCCCGCCGGACGAAAAACTCACCATCAACCTCGGCTGTGTCGACCTCGGCCAGATCGACCTGCTGGTGCAGGAAGGCTTCTACGCCAACCGCACCGATCTCATCCGCACCGCCGTGCGCAACCAGTTGCAGACCCACCGCGACGTGGTGCGGCAAGTGGTGTCGCGCAAAACGCTCGTCCTCGGCATCCATCAATACGGCGTCGCCGAACTTCAGGCGGTGGTCGAGGCGCAGGAACAGCTCGACATCCGGGTGCTCGGGCTGGTCGTGATCGCGCCGGACGTGAGCGCCGAACTGGCGAAGAGCGCGATCGGCTCCCTCACCGTGCTCGGGGCGCTGCAGGCCAGCAGTGCGATCAAGGCCGCGCTGGCCGATCGCATGCGCTGAAACCCGCAAACGCCAGCTTCGATTCGCTCCTTTTTCTTACCTCCAACCTCCGCAGGACGTTCATGCCCCCTGATCTGCAACAGATGATGCTCGAAGCCACCCGGCTGACCCGACTCGGCGACATCGCAGCCGCCACCACGCTGATCCGCGAGGCGCTGCGAGACGCCGAAGGCCCAGCTGCTGGCGGCTATCCAGCGGGCTCCGGTCCAGCCCCTGCCAGCGGGCCGGACCTGCGGCGGGCCGCCGACGGAGCACCAGCAGCCGATGCAGCCGCTGTGATCGACGTCGTCGCGCGCGAGATTGGTTCGCGCCCTTCGCCTTCGGACTCTCCGCAGCCCGCGGAATCGGAGCCGCGCCGCCCCCAGGCCGATGGCGGACCGGACGGCGGCCGTTTCGTCTCCGGCAGCTTCGCCCACCGCAGCGCCGGCACGCGCGACTACAAGCTGTACCTGCCGCCCCAAGCCCTGCAACAGAACGCACCGCTGCCACTGGTGGTGATGCTGCACGGCTGCACGCAAGACCCGGACGATTTCGCGCGCGGCACCGCCATGAACGAGGCGGCGGCCGCGCAGGGCTTTTTCGTGCTGTATCCGGCGCAGTCACAGCAAATGAACCCACAGCGCTGCTGGAACTGGTTCAAGCACAGTCACCAGGAGCGCGGCCGCGGCGAGCCCGCGCTGCTCGCCGACCTGACGCGCGACGTCATCGCGAATTACGCGATCGACCCGGAGCGGGTCTACGTGGCCGGGCTATCGGCTGGCGGCGCAATGGCTGCGATCCTGGGGCAGACCTATCCCGACGTATTCGCCGCGGTGGGCGTGCATTCGGGCTTGGCGGCCGGCGCGGCCAACGATCTTCCCTCGGCGTTCGCGGCGATGCAGGGCTCGGGCAGCGGCATGCCCCCAGAGGCAAGCGGCATGCCGACCATCGTGTTCCATGGCGACGCCGACAGTACCGTCCACCCGTCGAATGCCGAGCAGGTGATCGCCGCGAGCATTGGCAAAGGCAGCGTGCTGCGCCCCGAAGCGGTGCCGTCCAGCCAAGGGCGCCGCACCACCCGGCGCGTGCACCGGGATGCGGCCGGCAAGGCCACGGCCGAACTTTGGACGGTGCATGGCGCGCCGCATGCGTGGGCCGGTGGGCAGGCGCAAGGCACCTATACCGACGGAGCAGGTCCCGATGCGACGGCCGAAATGGTGAGATTTTTTAACGAGCACCGTCGGCGCCGGCCCAACTAGCGCGTCCAGACCCGCGCTCGCGGCGCGGCGAAAATCCCCCGGTTCTCCATCCAATGACCCGATGCGCCAGCCCGATCACCCGATGCATCTACTCGATGCCACCATGTTCTGGAACCCGAGCGGCGGCGTGCGGCGCTATGTGCTGGCCAAGGGCCGCTTCATCGAGCAGCACGGCGGCTGGCGGCACACCATCGCCAATCCGACGCCGGACGCGCCGGACCAGCCGTGCATTCCTTCCGTGCCGCTGCCCGGCAGCCACGGCGCCTATCGTCTGCCATTGCGGCGCGCCGCAGCCGCGCGGGTTCTGCGCGCGGTGCGGCCCGACCTGATCGAATCGGCCGACCCGTATCGCCTCGCCTGGGCGTCGCTCGACGCGGCGCAGGCGCTGGGCGTGCCGGCGGTCGCCTTCTGCCATTCGAATCTGGAGCAATTGCTGCGCCATTCGATCGGGCAGGCGCTCGGGCGCCACGCGGCAGCCGCAGCCGCGCGCCTCGCGCGGCGCTATGCGGCGCGGCTGTACCGGCAGTTCGACCTGGTGCTGGCGCCGAGCCGGGCGATGACCGCGCATTTGAATGAATGGGGCGTTGCGAAAGCGCAGCACCAATCACTCGGGGTGGACAGCGCGCTGTTCCATCCCGCGCGGGCCGATCCGGCGTGGCGCCAATCGCTCGGCTTGCCGGCCGGCACCCGGCTGCTGGCCTACGCCGGCCGGTTTGCCCCGGAAAAGAACCTACCCACGCTGGTCCAGGCGGTGCACAAGCTGGGTCCGCGTTTCTGGCTGCTCGCGATCGGCGCCGGCCCGATGCCGCCGCGGGGCGAGCGGGTCTTCGTGCAGCCGCTGGTGCGCGACCCGAAAACGCTTGCGTCGATGATCGCAAGCTGCGATTTGTTCGTGCACGCGGGCGCGCATGAGACTTTCGGACTTTCGGTGCTCGAAGCGCTGGCCTGCGGCGTGCCGGTGGTGGTGCGCGCGGCCGAGGGGCTGGCCGAGCAGGTCGACAGCGCGGTCGGGCACGGGGTGCAGGCAGGCGGCGCGGCGGAATTCGCCGAGGCGATCGCGGCCGTCTTCGAAGCGGACCGCGCAACGCTCGCAGCGGCCGCCCGCGCCCGTGCCGAAGCCAGCGACTGGAGCGCGGTGCTGCCGCGGCTTTGGCAACATTACGACCGGCTCACTGACGGACCCGTCGGCGAAAGCGTCGGGGTCAAGGGCGCGCCGCACGGCGCCGGTCCAGCATGAACCACGCCAAGGCTGCCTCCGACGAATCCGGCGAACGCTCGATCTGCATCGTGCTGCACGACGTGGCGCCGGCCACGCTCGAGCAAAGCCGCAAAGTGCTCGACCGGTTGGGCCAGATCGGCGAGTTCCCGGTGACTTTGCTGGCCGTCCCGCGCTACCACGGCCAGCCGCGCGATGCCGCTTTCGAGCGCTGGCTGGCAGCGCGGGCAAGCCAGGGCGACGACGTGGCGCTGCACGGCTTCACCCATCTGGATGACCGCCCGGTGAGCGGGCTGATCGACCACCTGCGCCGCCACCACTACACGCGCGGTGAAGGCGAGTTCAGCGATCTGCCGGAAGACCAGGCGCGCCAGCGCATCGCGGCCGGCACCGAGTGGCTGCGGGAGATCGGCATTGAACCGGCCGGCTTCGTCGCCCCGGCCTGGCTGCTGGGCGAGGCCGCCTGGCGCGCGCTGCGCGAGCACCACTTTTCCTACACCTGCACCTTGCGCGACATCCATCTGTTGCCAGGCAACGCCACCATCCGCGCCCAGGCGCAGGTCTACAGCAACTCCGCCGCATGGCGCCGCGGCATGTCGGTGCTCTGGAATGCTTCGCTCGCGGCCTGGCAGCGCAAGCAGCCGGTGGTGCGCCTCGAACTGCATCCGGCCGATGTTGATCACCCGTTGCTTGCGCGATCGTGGCAGCGGCTTGCGCGTGAGCAGCTCCTGACGCGAACGCCGCGAACGCTGCACCAGCTCGTGCAGCGGTTCAGCGCGCAGGCCGCACGCTGAGTTTCAGGCGGCCGCGCGCTCCAGCCGATCCCGCACGCCATCCCATTCGGGAGCGTCGGGCGGCGACTCCACCCAGATCAGGCTCGCGCCGCGAGAGTCGAATTCGCGCAGCACCGAAAACAACTGCTGCGCCGTCGCGGCCGCGTCCTGCGGCATGCGGCGTTGCAGGATGTGCGTGCTGCGCACCTTGAGCGGCGCGCGTGCATAGACCGCGATGCGCGCCTCGGTCTTTTCGAGATCGGCGCCGAGCAGGTCGAGCGCGGTCTGAAGCGCTTTCGCGTTCATCAGCCGCAGCTTGGCGCGGGGTGCGTAGTGCGTGGCCAGGGTGCCGGGCGCCTGTGGGTCGGCCGAGTCCAGCTCTCCGGCCAAATGCAGCGACAGCCCGGCGGCCGCTTCGAGCTGCGCGCGAGAAAGCTGCCCGGGTCGCAGCAGCACCGGCGCGCCGCGCGTGCAGTCGACGATTGCCGATTCGATGCCGATCGCGCAATGGCCGCCGTCCAGCACCAGCAACTCATCGCCCAGTTCGGCCGCGACGTGCTCGGCGCTGGTCGGACTGATGCGGCCGAACCGGTTGGCACTCGGCGCGGCCAGGCCCATGACGCCCAACTCGGCGCAGGCGGCCAACAGCGCGCGCGCAGCCGGATGCGACGGGCAGCGCAGGCCGATGCTGCCCAGATTCGCGGCGGCCGCGGTCGCCACGTTCTCGCGCCTTGGCAGGATCAAAGTCAGCGGCCCGGGCCAGAGCGCGGCCGCGAGCTTTTCGGCAAAAACGGGCCATTCCTCGCCGGTGAACTCGCGCGCCGCGCCGCGATCGGCCACGTGCACGATCAACGGATGGTCGGCCGGCCGTCCCTTGGCCGCGAAGATCTTGCCGACCGCCGCATCGTTGCCCGCATCGGCGGCCAGGCCGTAAACGGTTTCAGTCGGAACGGCCACGAGGTTGCCGGCTGCCAGCTCCCGCGCGGCGGTCTGGATCGAGGCGGGGTTGGCGGCGTCAAGCTGCATGAGCGGTCACCCCAAAAGGCGCAGTGCGGGTGCGCCCGAGCCGTGCGATCGAACGCCTGGCGTTTTCAGCGAGAAGGCGAACTTGATCCGCAAGCCAAGGAGATGAGCGTTCATGCTGGTTTGGGCGAGAGGCGCAAGCGGTCAAATCCGGCCTCTGGGGTCGTGGATTTAAAGTTCGCGGGGCGGGGCTGGCACCTTGCGCCGGGGTGCATCAGAACGCTTCGATTCCGAGCAGCGCCGCCGCTTGAAGCGCCGTGGCGCGAACGGCTTCGATGCTGGGCGCGGTCAAGGTCAGGTGTCCCATCTTCCGGCCGCGCGACGCCCGAGTCTTGCCGTACAGGTGCAGATGCGCGCCGGGCAACGCCAGCACTTTGCTCCATGGCGGCTCCCGCATGACGTCGGTCTGGTCGAGCCACAGATCGCCGAGCAGGTTCAGCATGATCGCCGGGCTGTGCTGGCGCGGTTTGGCGAGCGGAAGGCCGGCCAGCGCGCGCACCTGAAGATCGAACTGCGAGACGTCACAAGCGTCGATCGTGTAGTGGCCGCTGTTGTGCGGGCGCGGCGCCATCTCGTTGGCCACCAGCGGACCGAGTCGCTCGAATTCAGGACATCCGGGCGCGAGCGCGAAGAACTCGACGCACAGCACGCCCACGTAGTTCAGGCTATTTGCTATTGAAAACGCAGCATGAAGTGATTGCTGGACGAGCGAGGATGGCACATTTTGTTCAAAAACTTCGGTCACGGCGAGGATGCCGCCCCGGTGCAGGTTGCGCTGCGGCGGAAAGTGCACGATCGCGCCGTCCCGTCCGCGCGCCAGCACCACTGAGAACTCGAATGCCAGCGCCAGTCGCTGCTCCAGAACGCACGGCACCTTGCCTAACGCGTCCCATGCGGCGGCCAGCTCGGAGGCATCCTCGACCAGCGCCTGACCCTTGCCGTCATAGCCCAGCCGCGCGGTTTTCAGGATGCCGGGCAACAACTCGGGCCGGTCCTCGCAAACGGCTTGCAGTTGCTCCTCGTCTTCGATCCGCGCCCACGGGCCGCAGGCGACGCCCGAGCGGGCGAAGTGCTCTTTCTCCAGCGCCCGATCCTGGGCTACCGCGACCGCGTCGGCGCCGGGCGCTACCGGCCGCTCGAGCGCCAGGGTGGACAAGGATGCCGCCGGCACGTTCTCGAATTCGGTGGTGATCGCGGCGCAGCAACCGGCCAGTTGCGCGAGCGCGTCGGCATCGAGATACGGCGCGCGAAGGTGTTGGTGACTGACCCGCCCGGCCGGACTGGCTTCGTCCGGGTCCAGCACGGCGGTGAAGTAGCCCATCCGCTGCGCCGCATGGACGAACATGCGCCCGAGCTGGCCGCCACCCAGTACGCCAAGCGTGGCGCCCGGCAGGATCGGCTCGATCGGCTGACTCATTCGGCTTGCGGCACTTTTTTTTGCGGCGCCACCCTGGCGCGCGCCGGTTCGGGAGGCAGCACGCTGGCGCGAGCTGCGTCCGTCTGGGCCGCGCGAAACGCTTGCAACCGCTCGCGCAGCGCTTCGTCGCGCACTGCCAGCATCGCCACCGCGAACAGTGCCGCATTGGCCGCGCCGGCCTGGCCGATCGCGAACGTCGCGACCGGGATGCCGCGCGGCATCTGCACGATGCTGTGCAGCGAATCGACCCCTTGCAGGTGCTTCGACGCCACTGGCACGCCAAGCACCGGCAGCACGGTTTTCGCGGCGAGCATGCCCGGCAGGTGCGCAGCACCGCCGGCGCCGGCGATGATCGCGACCAGGCCGCGCCCGGCCGCGCCTTCAGCGTAAGCGAACAGGTCGTCCGGCATCCGGTGCGCCGACACCACCCGCGCTTCGTGGGCGACATCGAATTCGGCCAGAATCGTCACTGCGTGCTGCATCGTCTCCCAGTCTGAGCTGGAACCCATGACGACGCCGATGATGGGGGGCTTGATGAATGGCTCCTCTTTCAAAAGGGCATGGCCCGCATGGCGCCGCTGCCGAAGCGCGAATTTTAAGTATCCCACCCAAAACATCACCGCATGATCAACGTCACCGTAGAAAACTTTGAAGCCGAGGTCATCAATGCCTCCATGACGACTCCCGTGCTGGTCGACTTCTGGGCGCCCTGGTGCGGCCCGTGCAAGGTGATCGGCCCGATTCTGGAAAAGCTCGAGACCGAATACGACGGCCGCTTCAAGCTCGTGAAGATCGACTCGGACCAACAGCAGGAACTGGCCGGTGCGTTCGGCGTGCGCAGCATTCCAACCTGCATCCTGCTCTCGGGCGGCCGGCCGGTCGACGGCTTCACGGGCGCGCTGCCCGAAGGCAAGCTGCGCGAATTTCTGGACAAGCACTTGCCGTCGGGCGATGAGCTCGAAGCCGAAGCCGGCGCGGAAGAAGCCGAAGCGCTGGCCGACGCGGGCGACAACGCGGCGGCGCTGGAAAAGCTCGGGCAGGCGCTTGCCCTCAATCCGGGCAACGACGATGCGCGCTTCGACTACATCAAGCTGTTGATCGCCGAAGGCCAGCTCGAACACGCGCATGCGGCGCTCGAGCCGGCACTCGCGCGGGAGCCGCGCCCGTCGCGCTTCGAAGCCTTGCGGATCTGGCTCGATGCGGTGCTGTTCGTCGCGAACACGGTGCAGGACAGCGTCACGCTCGAAGAATTCGACGAAAAAATCGCCGCCAACAAGCGCGACTTCGACGCCCGCCATGCCAAGGCACGCATCCTGCTGGCACGCGGCGACTGGACCGCCGCGATGGACGAGCTGCTCGAGATCGTCATGCGCGACAAGAAGTGGAACGACGAAGCGCCGCGCAAGACCATCGTGGCGATCCTCGAGCTGATGAGCCCGCCCAAGCCGAAGGCCGAAGCCGCCGCCGGAGGGGCGGCCGGCAAGATCGCGCTTTCGGCCAAGAGCGCGGCCGAGGAAGACCCGCAGCAGGCTTTGGTCTCGCGCTATCGGCGGCAGTTGTCGATGATGTTGAATTAATCCCACCCCCCAGGCTTCGCTCGCATTGCTCGGCTTTCGACTACCCCCTTGCAAGGGGCTACGTCAGTGGCCGGGCAAATGCGGTCTTTGCGGTGGCGGTTTTGCCCTTGGCCTCCACCGCGATCTCATCGCAGCGGCCTTCCAACGGCCGCCAGCGGAGCCACAATCGGGACGCCAAGGACGATGGCGGCGGAATAGGACCGGCGGGCGGCGCTCCCAATACCCCTTTGTCGAAGCGGGATCTGCTGCACCTAATAGTGATAATGCGCCCCATGGAGACACCCCGATGACGTTTTTCGCGCTGGACATCGGCAACACCCGGCTCAAATGGGCGCAGTACGACTCGCCACGGCCGGGAGCCGCCTTGCTTGCGCACGGCGCCGAGTTTCTGGAACACATCGACCAACTCGCCGAGGGCGCGTGGGCCAACTTGCCGGCGCCCACCTGGGTGCTTGGCTGCGTGGTCGCGGGCGATTCGATGCGGCGCCGGGCACAGGAGCAGCTCGAACTTTGGGACGCGGCGCCGCAGTGGGTCGTTGCCAAGGAAGAGGAGGCGGGCATCGTCAATGGCTACGACCATCCGACGCGGCTGGGCGCGGATCGTTGGGTCGCGCTGATCGGCGCGCGCCATCGCATGCTCGCCGAGGGGCCGGCGCGGCCGATGCTGGTGGTGATGGTCGGCACCGCGGTCACGGTGGATGCGGTCGACGAGACCGGCCGTTTTCTGGGGGGGCTGATCCTTCCAGGGCACGGCATCATGCTGCGCGCGCTCGAGAGCGGCACCGCCGGCCTGCACGTGCCGACCGGCGAGGTGCGCGAGTTTCCGACCAACACCAGCGACGCGCTGACCAGCGGCGGCAGCTTCGCGATCGCGGGCGCGGTGCAGCGTATGCGCCAGCACCTGCAGGTGCGCTGCGGCGCCGATCCGATCTGCTACATGACCGGCG
>JBDTRV010000036.1:0-10639 GCA_039931475.1 Burkholderiales bacterium
ACCAACGACCAAAGGATTATGAGTCCTCTGCTCTGACCAACTGAGCTAACGCCCCGCACCACCGCGTATTGTGGCAGCGCGGCCGCCGGCGGGACATGCTCACGATCGCTTGTGGCTCAATGCGTTGCCGATCAGGCGCGAGGTGATGTCGACGATCTGTATCATGCGGTCGTAGGGCATGCGGGTCGGGCCCACGACGCCGAGCGTGCCGACCACCTTGCCGTCCACTTCATACGGCGCGCTGACCACCGACAACTCCTCGAATGGAACGACTTTGCTCTCGCCGCCGATGTAGATGCGCACGCCCTGCCCCTTGCTCGAGTTGTCGAGCAGACGGACCAATTGCGCCTTTTGCTCGAACAGCTCGAACGCGCGGCGCAATTGACTCATGTCGCTCGAAAAATCGCTCACCGCCAGCAGGTTGCGTTCTCCTGAGATCACCACATCGTCCTGTTCCTGGTTCATCGCCTCGGTGCCTGCCTGCACCGCGGCATGCATCAATGCCGCGATTTCGCCGCGCAACTGCTCCACTTCCTGCTGCAGTCGCTCGCGCACCTGCTCGATCGTCAAGCCGGCGTAATGCGCGTTCAGAAAATTCGTGGCCTCGACCAGTTGCGTCTGCGTGTAGTCGGCCTCGGTGAAGATAACCCGGTTCTGCACGTCGCCGTCAGGGGAGACGATGATCACGAGCACCCGTTTTTCCGACAACCGCAGGAACTCGATGTGCCGAAACAGCGAAGAACGGCGCGGCGCCATCACCACGCCAACGAAGTTGGATAGGTTGGACAGCAACTGCGCCGCGTTCGCGATCACCTTCTGCGGCTGATCTGGCGCCAGGCTCGCGGTCATGAATTCGTCGCGTTGCGCCGTAAGCATCGTGTCGACGAAGAGGCGGTAGCCGCGCGCGGTCGGGACGCGGCCGGCCGAGGTGTGCGGGCTCGCAATCAGCCCGAGTTCTTCCAGGTCTGACATCACATTGCGGATGGTCGCGGCGGAAAGATCGAGCCCCGATGCGCGTGACAAGGTGCGCGAACCAACCGGCTGACCGTCAGCGATATAGCGCTCGACCAGGGCTTTGAGCAGCAACTTGGCGCGGTCATCGAGCATCGGCGGATTTTAGGCGCTTCCCCGCGCGCTCGTTTCCTGCGCCGCGCGCCGCCGGTCTGCTAAAGAACCTAAGCTGACGCTGTGCCAAAGCCGGCTCGGCCAGGCTGGGCCGCAACCCTCGGCGAGAAAGCCAAGCCACGCCGCGCGCAACGCGGGGTAGGGCCGATTACATGCTCTAATTTGCTCGTGAGTCGCCAGTTCCACCATGTCGCGATCGTCGGCAAGTACCAGTCGGCGCCTGCTCTGACGCCGGATGCTTCGGCGCGCGCCACGCTCGAGAAGATCGCGCGCTTCCTTACGCAGCAGGGCTGCACGGTGTCGATCGAAGCCGGCACGGTGCGCAACACCGGAATCGACGGCTACGCCGCGCTCGACGTGCCTTCCATCGGCGAAGCCTGCGACCTGTGCCTCGTCGTCGGCGGCGACGGCACCATGCTTGGCGTCGGCCGGCAACTCGCGCGTCATGGCGTGCCGTTGATCGGCATCAACCAGGGGCGCCTCGGTTTCATCACCGACATTCCGCTAAACGAATTCGAGGCCGCGCTCGGTCCGATGCTGCTCGGCGAGTACGACGAAGCGCGCCGCTCGATGATGCGCGGCGAGGTCGTGCGCGAAGGCCAGACGGTGTTCGAGGCGCTCGCGATGAACGACGTGGTGGTCAATCGCGGCGCAACTTCGGGCATGGTCGAGCTCAGGGTCGAGGTCGACGGCCACTTCGTCGCCAACCAGCGCGCCGACGGCATGATCATGGCCTCGCCCACCGGCTCCACCGCCTATGCGCTGTCGGCCGGCGGCCCGCTGTTGCATCCATCGCTTCCAGGCTGGCTGCTGGTGCCGATCGCGCCGCACACCTTGTCGAATCGGCCGCTCGTGATTTCCGATGCATCGGTGGTCACGATCGAAATCGTGTCGGGCCGCGGCGTCAGCGCGAATTTCGACATGCAGTCGCTTGCCAGCCTTGCGCTGGGCGACCGGGTGACCGTTCGCAAGTCGGAGTTCCACGCACGATTTCTGCATCCTACCGGCTGGAGCTACTTCGACACCTTGCGCAACAAGCTGCACTGGAACGAAAGGGGCTCCTGACCGTGGCCCTCCGGCGAATCACCTTGCGTGACTTCGTGATCGTGCGCGAACTCGATCTGGAGCTGGCGGGCGGCTTCTCCGTGCTGACGGGTGAAACCGGCGCCGGCAAGTCGATCCTGATCGACGCACTGCAGCTTGCCCTGGGCTCGCGCGCCGACGCCGCCGTGGTACGCGAGGGCGCCCAGCGCACCGATGTGTCGGCCGAGTTCGACTGCCCGACAAGTTGCCGCGCGTGGCTTGAAGAGGCCGGCTTCGACGTTCTGGAAGAAGTGCTGCTGCGCCGCACTGTCGATGCCGGCGGCAAGAGCCGCGGTTTTCTCAACGGCAGCCCGGCCACTGCGGCGCAGCTGCGCGCCATCGGCGAGCAACTGGTGGACATCCATGGCCAGCACGCCTGGCAGAGTCTGACCCGGCCGGAATCGGTGCGAGGTTTGCTGGATGCCTATGCGGGCACGGACAGCCGCGCCTTGCTACCATTTTGGCAGCAGTGGCGCGAGGCGGGTAAAGCTCTGACGGACGCTCGGGGGGCACAAGACAGTCTTCAGCGGGAGCGCGAACGGCTGGTCTGGCAGATTGGCGAAGTGGAGAAACTGGCGCCGGCCGAGGGTGAATGGGAAACGCTCTGCGCCGACCACACCCGCCTCGCGCACGCCCAGCGCCTGCTCGACGCGGCGCGCGACGCCTGCGCGGCGCTCGAAGACGACGGCGGCGCCCTGCCGCGCCTGGCTCGTGCGCAAACCTTGCTCGAAGGACAGCAACATCTCGAGCCCGAGTTCGATGAGCTGACCGGGCAGATCGCCGCGGCGCTCGCGCAACTCGAAGACGCGGCCCATTCGCTGCACCGCTACCTCGGGCGCACCGACCTGGACCCGGAGCGGCTGGCCGCGCTGGACGAACGCATGTCCCATTGGGTTTCGCTTGGCAGGCGCTACAAGCGGCAGCCCGATGAACTGCCAGCGCTACTGGCGCTCTGGCAGCGCGAACTGGCACAGCTCGAACGCAGCGCCGATCTGGCCGCGCTGGAGGCCGACGAGGCGCGCGCCAAGACAGCCTGGCACGACGCCGCGAAGGCACTGTCGGCCGCGCGCAAGGCTGCCGCACCCAAACTGGCGCACTCGGTCACGCAGGCGATGCAAGGCCTTGGCATGCAGGGCGGCCGGTTCGAAGTGGCGCTCGAGAAGACCGCGCAACCGGCTCAACATGGGCTTGAGGACGTGAGCTTTCTCGTCGCCGGCCATGCGGGCACTACGCCGCGGCCGATCGGCAAGGTCGCCTCCGGCGGTGAACTCTCGCGCATTGCATTGGCCGTCGCGGTCACGACCAGCGAACTCGGCGGCGCACAGACTTTGATTTTTGACGAAGTGGATGCTGGTGTCGGTGGCAGCGTCGCGGAAACCGTGGGAAGGCTGATGCAGCAACTAGGCCAGGATCGGCAGGTGCTGGCGGTCACGCACCTTCCGCAGGTCGCGAGCTGCGCGGATCATCATCTGGTAGTGGCGAAGCAGCGCGAAGGCAAAGCCACCTTCAGCAACGTCAGCGCCGCGGTCGGCGAGGAGCGTATTGCCGAGATCGCGCGGATGCTCGGCGGAGAGCGCATGTCGGGCGCCACACTCGCCCATGCGCGCGAGATGCTCTCGGTCGGCGGGTAGCCCATCGTGCCGAATGCCGCCCTCGAAATCGTACTGATCACCGGCATGTCCGGCTCGGGCAAGTCGGTCGCGCTGCATGCCCTGGAGGACTGGGGCTACTACTGCGTCGACAACCTGCCGCCTGAGCTGATCGTGCCATTCGTGCAGGTCGAGGAGAAGAACGGCGCGACGCGGCTTGCCATCGCGGTCGATGTGCGCAGCGCCAATTCGCTACCGCAGTTGCCGGCGCAACTGGCGGAACTCGCCAAGGCGGGCGTCCTCGTCAAGCGGCTGTTTCTCGATGCCGCGACCGACGTGCTGGTGCGCCGCTATTCCGAATCCCGGCGGATGCATCCGCTGTCGCACGGCGATGCGGCCGACCAGCACCATGCGCTGGTCGAGGCGATCGAGCTGGAACGCAAGTTGTTGCTCGATCTGCGCAGCAACTCGCACGTGATCGACACCGGCATGATCCGCCCGTCGCAGTTGCAAAGCTGGGTCAAGGACGTGATCGCGACCCGGCCGATGATCCCGCTCACGCTGGTCTTCGCATCGTTCTCGTTCAAGCGCGGCATTCCGATCGATGCGGACTACGTGTTCGACGTGCGAATGCTGCCCAACCCGCACTACGAGCCGGAGTTGCGCCACTTGACCGGGCTCGACCAGCCGGTCGCCGCGTTCCTGACGCAGCACGAGGACGTGAAGAGGATGCAGTCGGACATCGAGCGCTTTCTCGCGCACTGGTTGGGCAAGCTCGCA
Organism: Burkholderiales bacterium; assembly: GCA_039931475.1. Lineage (GTDB taxonomy): Bacteria > Pseudomonadota > Gammaproteobacteria > Burkholderiales > Burkholderiaceae_C > JBBPYC01. The sequence continues at coordinate 4,578 of JBDTRV010000036.1, forward strand.
CGCAACCACCGCAGCTACGTCACGGTGGCGATCGGCTGCACCGGTGGACAGCACCGCTCGGTCTATCTGGTCGAGCGCCTGGCGGCGGCCTTTGCCGACCAATGGCAGACGTTGCGCCGGCATCGCGAGATCGAAGGCAGTGGCGCCGCGAGCGTGTTCAAGGCCTCGGTATACTAGGAAAAATGGCCTTTACCGCTCGTCGTGGCTCGGTTTCTAGCTATTGTTCTTGTAGTGTGTCGATCAAGACCCTGATCGGCGCGGGCAGGCCGCGATCGGCCCATTCGGAAGGCTCCATGAAACAGCCCATGCGGGCGGTGCCGTCGCCATCGGGAATGGACTCCGCGGCTCGATGAACCGAAGGCCAATCGTGCGGGCCAATGCGCGCGATCACCGGATGCAGCCGCAGATCGCGGTGCGTCAGCTTGTGGACGATCGGGGGCAACGAGTCGAGCACGGCTTCGCCTTGCTGGCTGCGGTGCGCCGATGCAATCGCGAATTCCAGCGCCTCCTCGCTCTCGTAGACCGGCAGGCAGTGAAGTCCGGCCCAGATGCCGCTTTCGGGCCGGCGTTCGAGCCAGACAGCACCGCGTTCATCCCGCGCGATCAGCAGCCACCAGTCGAGCACCTTCCGGACCAGCTTGCGTGCGCGCACCGGAAGACGCTCGGGCTCGCCAGCGTGCATGGCGACGCAAATTTCGGCGAGCGGGCAGCGCGCGCAGGCTGGCTTGCGGGCGTGGCAGACGGTGGCGCCCAGGTCCATCAGGCCTTGCGTGTAGCGCGGCATGGTTTCCATCGAATCACGCTCGGGCAGCAGTTCGGTCGCGCGCCGCCACAGCGCTCGTTCGTTCGCGGGCACGGCAAGGTCCGCGTCGAAACCAAGCGCTCGCGCCAACACGCGCCGCACGTTGCCGTCGAAGATGGCAACCCGCTCGCCGAAACAGAACGCCGCAATCGCCGCGGCGGTCGATCGGCCGATGCCGGGCAACGTTTCGAGCAGCGCGGCGCTGTTCGGAAATTCGCCGCCGTGCTGTTCCATCACCTGCCGCGCGCAGCGGTGCAGGTTGCGAGCGCGGCTGTAGTAACCGAGGCCACTCCAAAGGGCGAGAACCGCATCGGCATCGGCTGCCGCGAGTGCGCGAACATCCGGAAAACGCGAGATGAAGCGGCTGAAGTAGCCGCGCACCGTGGCCACCTGCGTTTGCTGCAACATGACTTCGGAAAGCCACACGCGATACGGATCGCGGCTTGCTTGCCATGGCAGATCGCGCCGACCGTACGTCGCCTGCCAGGCCAGCACGCGCTCGGCGAAGTTCAAATCGCCTGGCGCTCCGTTTCGCGCGGTTCGGCGGCTTCGCCCTGCGGCTGCACGACGTAGGCCGTCAGCTCTTCCAGGCGCGCGGCGATCTGGTCGAGCTCGGCGTCGGACGCCTCCAGCTCGGCGATGCGTTCGTCCAGGCTGCCTGCCGCGCCGCGAATCCGGTCGATCGCCTGCACCCGGCGCGCCAGGCTCTCACGCCGCTCCTTCAACTGCGCTTCGACTTGCGCGAGCGCCGACTGGCTCCAGAGGCCAAGGTCACCGCGCAAGACCTCGAACACTTCGCGCAAACGAAGATTCAACGCGCGGATCAACTGCTGCGCGAACTCGGGGCGGGACAGCCGCAAGGCGTTGGTCAGGGACAGATGGCGCGCATGGCTGCGCTCGATCAGCGCCAGGTCGTTGGTCGACCGTGACAGGTCGGGATCCGCCGGCATTTGCAGCGAAAGACCATATTCGGTGTTGAGCGAGCGCATGGCGGCGCCGAGCATGGCCCGGATTTCCGCACCCTGCGCCATTGCGCGTGCGACGCGGGCGCGCAGCCGGGCGAACGTATCGGCATAGACCGCGCCGGCGCCGAACTTCAGGCCGCTCTTCCTGAGCGCATCGACCAGCCGCTGCATTTCCTGCTGCAGCGCCTGCGGCTCGAGCGGATCGAGCAGTTCGCGGATCATCTTGAAGTGCACCGAATGCACCGCCGCCGCCGCGACCTCGGCCTTGCCAAAGTCGCGTTGCTCGGCTTCGACGCGAGACAGCATCGCGCCGATGACGCCGGTGTTCTTGCCGCGCAGGCTGCGCAACTCGATGATCTGTTCGGCCAGATCGCGGCGGCGCACTTCCAGCACCCGGGCGGTCTCCACCTTGAGTCCGCCAATGCCGGCGGCGATGGTCGAGCGCAGCACCTGGCGGCGCCGCCCCAGAATGCCGTTGCCCAAGGCGAGTTCCAGTTGCGGCAGGCAGCTTTGCTCCAGCATGGCCTGGTCGCCGTTGATCTTCGCGACCAGCCCTTTCTGCGCCGACACCGGCAGCACCTGACTCGTCGGCAAGCCCAGCGTGTGCGCGGTCGAGGCGACTTGCTGCTGGATCCGTTGCTTGATCTGCTCGCTGCTCGAGAGCGAATCCCACAGCACGTCGATCTTGTTGAGCACCGCCAGCCGCGTGTGGGCCTGATCCGGCTCGCCGGCGAGGTAGTCGCGCCAGATGGAGAGGTCGGATCGGGTCACGCCCGCATCGGCCGCCAGGATGAACACCACCGCATGGGCTTGCGGGATCAGATTCACCGTCAGCTCGGGCTCGGCGCCGATCGCATTCAGGCCCGGCGTGTCGAGGATCACCAGGCCTTGACGCAACAGCGGATGCGCGATGTTGATCAGCGCGTGGCGCCAGCGCGGGATTTCGACGTAGCCGGACGCATCCTCGGGCGGGTTGTCAGCCGGATATTCGTCGCTCCAGAAACCGAGGGCGCGCGCATCGTCGATCGGCACCCGGTCGACCTCGGACACCTTTTCCAGCGCTGATGCCAGTTGCTCGGCGTCGTTCACGTCGAGGGCGATGGTGTTCCAGGCCTCGGCCTTTGCGCGCCACTCTCCCAAGGAGCGGCCGTGGCGCCGCGTGATGATCGGCAGCAGCCGCAAGCAAGGCGCAAGGCCTGGCTCGAAGCCTAGTTCGGTCGGGCACATAGTGGTGCGCCCGACGTTGGCCGGCACGATCCGGCGGCCGTAGCCAGAGAAGAACAGCGCGTTGATCAGCTCGGATTTGCCGCGTGAGAATTCGGCGACGAAAGCGACCATCACCTTGTCGGACCGCATCTGCGCGACCAGCCGGCGCATGCGCGCGCCGAGCGCCTCGTCCATCAGGCCGTTGCGCTCCATCCATTCGGACAAGAGCTTCAGGCGCAGCGTCAACTCAAGGCGCCAGGTGCCGTGGCGGTCGAACTGCTGGTTGATGGAGACTGTCAAGTTGAAGGTCGCCTGCTGTGGTTGCAAAAGAGCTGGCCAGGATTCGGCTGAACCGACCCTGCCTCGAAAACCGGATAGTAATGGCCCTAAATCGAGATCTGGTTTTCGGGTTAAACCGAAGAGTTCACCATTTCTGGCATCGCGGGCAGAAATGCGTCGCGCGCTGCCCTTGCCGGATCGTGCGAATCGTCTCGCCACATACCCTGCACGACAGCCCGCCACGATCGTAGACCATCGCCTCGAGCTGAAAATACCCGGCCTCGCCCCGACCGTTGGAAAAGTCACGCAACGTGCTTCCACCTTTATCAACCGCGCGCTGCAGCACCTCGCGCACCGCCGCGTGGAGGCGCTCGGCGCGCGGGAAGCTGATGCGCGATGCCCTGAGCGTCGGCCGGATGCCGGCAACGAAAAGCGCTTCACAGGCGTAGATGTTGCCGACGCCGACCACCAGGTCTCCCGCCAGCAGCACCTGCTTGATGGCCGCATGGCGGCGCTTCAAGCCCGCGTGGAACGTGCGCGGATCGAAGCCGTCACTCAAAGGCTCGACGCCAAGGTGTCCGAGCAGCTTGAGCGCCGGCGGTGCATCCTCTGCCTGCGCGAACACCACCGCGCCGAAGCGCCGCGGATCGCGCAGCCGCAGCGTTCCGCGGTCGGTCACAAGGTCGAAGTGGTCGTGCGCGCCGGCCGGCGGCGGATGGGCCGCAAGGCTGAGGCTGCCCGACATGCCCAGGTGAAGCAGCAGCAGGCCCCGACTCAGGTCGAACAACAGGTATTTGCCGCGCCGGCGCACGCCGAGCACGTCGAGGCCGACCAGCGACGCCGAATCGCACCCGAGCGGCCATCGCAGTGGTTTGCCGATGCGAACCGCGTCGATGCGCGCGCCGGCGATCCGCTCGGCGATGCTGGCACGAGTGACTTCGACTTCGGGCAGTTCGGGCATGAATGGAAAAAGCGGGCGAAGCGGCGAGAACCGTTGATAGGCTTGGATTATTATGAGTCGATGACCCATCCTTGCCGACTCGCCGCGCTCGCCTTCGTGGCTTGCGCCCTCACCGCCTGCGCCCAGACGCCGCCGAATTCCACGTCCGATCCGGCACCTCGCGTCGCCGGACAAAGCAAGGGAATGGAGCTCGAACAGCCTGCCGACGCCGCCACCTCCGCCAAATCTTCGAGCGCCAAGACCGAAGACGATTCCGGCCTCGACGCCGAATTGTTCTACCGGCTGCTGGTGGGCGAACTCAATGCGCGCGGGGGCGACCCGGGCACCGCCTATTCGCTGATGCTCGACGCCGCGCGCGAGACCAACGACGCCAAGCTTTATCAGCGCGCGACCGACATCGCATTGCAGGCCCGCGCCGGCGACCAGGCGCTGAAGGCGGCGCAAGCTTGGCGCGATGCGTATCCAGACTCGCGCGACGCCAACCGCTACGTGCTTCAGATTCTGGTCGCGCTCAACCGGATCGAGGACACCACCGAGCCGTTGCGCTCGGCAATCAAGCTGGCCGAGCCGGACCAACGCCCGCAACTGCTGCTTGCGATTCCGCGCGCATTCGGTCGGGCTTCCGACAAGAAGCTCGCCGCGAGCGTCGTCGAGCGCGCGCTCGAGCCTTGGTCCTACGACACGCAGATCGGCGCCGAGAGTTGGGTCGCGATCGGCCGCATGCGATTGGCGGCCGGCGATGACCCGGGTGCGTTGCAGGCCGCCAATCGCGCACAGAAGCTGGACCAAGCTTCCGAAGGCGCGGCCCTGCTCGCGCTGGAGATGATGAACGAGCGGGTGCCGTCGGCCGAAGCGGTGGTCAAGGTCTATCTGATTGGCAACTCGCAGCCCGAGGTTCGGCTCGCTTATGCGCGCTCGCTGATTCAGGCGCAGCGCTATTCGGAAGCAGGCGAGCAATTGCGCGTCGCCACCACTCAGAAGCCGGAGTTCGCGCCGGCCTGGCTTCTGCGCGGCGCGCTTGAGGCGCAGGAAAACGACGAAAAAAGCGCCGAGACATCGCTCAAGCGCTATCTCGAACTGTCCGAGAGCGAACCGGAAAACCCGCAGCGCGACGCCGGCCGCGCCCAAGCATATCTGGCGCTCGCGCAAATCGCCCAACAGCGCAAGGACTACACGGCCGCGCAGCAGTGGATCGACAAGATTCCCGATTCCGAGCAGATGATGGCCGCGCAGATGCGACGCGCATCGCTGCTGGCCAGCCAGGGCAAGCTCGATGAAGCGCGCAAACTGGTTCAGGGCTTGCCGGAACGCGAGCCGGGCGACGCTCGCATGAAGTTGCTGGGCGAAGTCCAGTTGCTGCGCGATAACAAGCACCTGAAGGAAGCCTACGACCTCCTCGCCGCCGGCGCCGCACGCGAGAACAACCCGCCGGAGCTGTTGTACGACCAGGCCATGCTCGCCGAAAAGCTCGGCCGCCTCGATGAAATGGAAACGCTGCTCAGGCGGGTGATTGCCGACAAGCCGGACTTTCACCATGCCTACAACGCGCTCGGCTATTCGTTCGCCGATCGGAACATCAAGCTTGCCGAGGCCAGGGAGTTGATCCAGAAAGCGCTGTCTTTCGCTCCCGGCGACCCGTTCATCACCGACAGCCTGGGCTGGCTCGAGTTTCGGTCCGGCAATCTGGGCGAGGCCGAGCGGCTCATGCGCACCGCCTACGAAGCCCGGCCCGACTCCGAAATCGCCGCGCACTACGGCGAAGTGCTCTGGGCCCGCGGGCTGCGCGACAAGGCACGGGAAATCTGGCGCGAAGGCCTGCAATCGAACCCCGATAGCGAAGCGCTGCGCG
>JBDTRV010000037.1:0-10625 GCA_039931475.1 Burkholderiales bacterium
CGTCAACAAGGTCGCTAGCGCGGTGCATCTGCGCTTCAACATCCCGGCGTCGTCCCTGCCCGACGGCATCAAGGAGCGTTTGCTTGCGCTGCGCGACACCCGCATCACGCAAGAGGGTGTGCTGGTGCTGAAAGCCCAACAGCACCGTAGTCAAGAGATGAACCTCGCCGACGCCATGGCGCGGCTACAGGAACTGGTCGACCGCGTGGCGCAAGCGCCACGGGTGCGGCGTGCCACTAAGCCGACCTACGGCTCCAAAAAGCGACGGCTGGAGGGTAAGAGCCAGCGCTCGGCCATCAAGCAGCAGCGTGGGCCGTTGCGCGACTGAACTACATGCTGCCGACTTTTCGTGGGCGGTGACCTTACTGGTACGCACCGACGGCGGAATGGGGTTCTGTCGCGACAAGCGCGGGATGATCGGATCTCCAGGTGAGAGTTGGCCCGAACCGCTGATCGAAGATCTGCGTCGTGTGATCAAGCGGTTGCACGATCCGGCGGGCGTCATGCTCGTGTGCCTGCACTGGTACGTGGCCTACCCTTTGAGCTTGCGCCATCTGGAGGAACTGATGGCCGAGCGCGGGGCGACCGTTGATCACCCGAAGATAGATCGCTGGAATATGAAGTTGCTGCCAGTGATTGCGGCCGTTTGCCGTCGGTGCAAGCAGCCGGTCGGCAAGAGCTTGCGAATGGACGAGACCTACGCCAAGTATCTCGCCCGCCGGGGCGAGACCCGGCCCTCAGCGCATCCAGGACAAAGCGGATCCCTAAAATGTTTGCCCTCCCTTTCGAAACAACAAGTCAACCACCCCATGCCCACCGGCCTGATCCGAATCCGCGGCGCCCGCCAGCACAACCTCAAGAACCTGAACCTCGACATCCGCACCGGCGAGTTGACGGTTGTCACTGGACCGAGCGGCTCCGGCAAGTCGAGCCTCGTGTTCGACACGTTGTTCGCCGAAGGCCAGCGGCGCTACGTTGAAACGTTCAGCGCCTATGCGCGGCAGTTTCTGGACCGCATGGACAAGCCGGCGGTGGACAAGGTCGAAGGCGTGCCGCCCGCGATCGCGATCGACCAGACCAATCCGGTGCGCTCCTCGCGCTCCACGGTCGGCACGATGACCGAGTTGAATGACCACCTCAAGCTGCTATTTGCACGCGCCGGGCAACTGTTCGATCGGTACACCGCGCAGCCGGTGCGCCACGATTCGCCGGAGACGATTCACGCCGAACTGCTGCGCAGAGTCGGCGCCGACGATCCGCGGCTCGTCGTCACCTTCCCGGTCGAGTTGCCCGCGAACACCAGCGCCGGGGAAGTCGAGCAGTGGTTGTCCGCGAGCGGTTACACGCGGGTGCAGGCCGAGCGCGAGGTCGCGACGCCGACCGGGCCGAGGAAAGTCCTTGACGTGGTGGCGGATCGGTTTCGCCTGGGTAACACGGAGCGGGCAAGGGTGATCGAAGCGATCGAGTCGGCGCTCAAGCGCGGCAGCGGGCGGCTTTCGGTCTACCGATTGCCGGACGTTGAGGCGGGAGTCGACACCGCAGCCAACGCCAACGCCAACGCCAACGGCAACGGCAACGGCAACGGCAACACTGCTGCCAACCCTGGCGCCGCCACCAATCCAGTGCAGCAGACGATCTGGCGCTTCTCCACCGGCCTGCATTGCCCGGACAGCGACCGCCGCTACACCGACCCGATCCCGTCGATGTTCTCGTTCAACTCGGCCGTCGGCGCGTGCGAGACCTGTCGCGGCTTCGGCCGCGTGATCGGCGTTGACTACTCGCTCGTGATCCCGAACGAGCGGCTCACCCTTCGCGCCGGTGCGATCAAGCCGATGCAGACGCCGGCGTGGAAGGAGTGCCAGGACGACCTGATGCGCCATGCCGAAGCGGCCGGCATCCCGCGCGACACTGCCTGGAACAAGCTCACGGCCGAGCAGCGCCATTGGGTGATCGACGGCAACCCCGACTTCAAGGAAGGGCAGTGGAAAAAGCAGTGGTATGGCGTGCGGCGCTTCTTCGTGTATTTGGAGAGCAAGGCCTACAAGATGCACATTCGCGTGCTGCTGTCCAAGTACCGCAGCTACACGCGGTGCGGCACCTGCGGCGGCGCGCGCCTCAAGACCGAGAGCCTGCTGTGGCGGATCGGGAGCAAGGACGATGCGGACGGGGTAGTTGCAACGTCGGGTCGATTCCTGCCCCACGGCGTGGCCTGGTCGCGCGAGCAGCTCGAAGCGCTGCCGGGCCTGTGCCTGCACGACCTGATGCTGCTGCCGATCGACAAGTTGCGGCGATATTTCGATCGGATGGGCCGCAAAACCACGGCCGCGGAAAGTGCTGCCGGGCCTGCGCTACCAGCGAGCGCGGGGGAATCGCAAGCCGATGGCGCGGACGATCGGCAACGCGCGACAGGGTCGATGCAGCCAGCGGCCCATCAGGGCGATGCGCGCGCGCTGCAACTGCTGTTCGATGAAATCACGACGCGCCTCAAATACCTGTGCGACGTTGGCATCGGCTACCTCACGCTGGACCGGCAAAGCCGCACGTTGTCCGGCGGCGAAGTGCAGCGCATCAACCTGACGACGGCGCTCGGCACCTCGCTGGTGAACACGTTGTTCGTGCTCGATGAACCGAGCATCGGCCTGCATCCGCGCGACATGGGCCGCATCACCGAGGCGATGAAGCGGCTGCGCGATGCCGGCAACACGCTGGTTGTGGTCGAGCACGACCCGGCCGTGATGCTGGCGGCCGACCGGGTGATCGACATGGGCCCCGGGCCCGGCGAGCGCGGCGGGCAGATCGTGTTCGACGGCACGCCGGATGACCTGCGCGGCGCGGATACGTTGACTGGCGCGTATCTCGGCGGCCGCAAGCAGATCGGCCTGGGCATGAGGCGCGCGGTCTCGGACAACACGCCTCGGCTGATCATGGAAGGTGTGCGCGAGCACAACCTGAAAAACGTCACGGTCGATCTGCCTTTGCTGCGGTTGATCTGCGTGACCGGCGTCAGCGGCTCGGGCAAATCGACGCTGATCCAGGACGTGCTCGCGCCCGCGCTGTTGCGCCATTTCGGCCGCGCAACGGAGACACCCGGCGCGCACGACCGGCTGCTCGGCGCCGATCATCTGGCCGACGTGGTGTTCGTCGATCAGTCGCCGATCGGAAAAACCGCGCGCTCCAATCCGGTCAGCTACGTCGGCGCCTGGGATGCGCTGCGCGCGCTGTTCGCGGCCGCGCCGCTCGCGCGCCAGCGCGGCTACACGGCGACGAAGTTCAGCTTCAACAACGGCGACGGGCGTTGCCCGACCTGCGGCGGTTCTGGCTTCGAACACGTCGAGATGCAGTTCCTGTCCGACGTGTACCTGCGCTGCCCGGACTGCGACGGCAAGCGTTATCGACCCGAAATCCTCGAGGTGGTGATCGAGCGCCACGCGATCGGCCAGCCGCTGGCGCGCACGCTGAACGTGGCGGATGTGCTCGATCTGACCGTGAGCGAAGCGGCCAAACTGTTCGCGCAGGACCGCGAGGTGATTCGCTCGTTGCAACCGATCGTCGATGTCGGCCTCGAATACGTGAAGCTCGGGCAGCCGGTGCCGACGCTTTCGGGCGGTGAGGCGCAGCGGCTCAAGCTCGCGGGTTTTTTGGCCGGCGCGGCGAAATCGCAGGCCACAAGTAGGCAGGCGCTCGCGCGCAAGGGCACGCTGTTCTTGTTCGACGAGCCGACCACCGGCCTGCACTTTGACGACATCGCCAAACTGATGCGCGCACTGCGCCGGCTGCTCGATGCGGGGCATTCGATCGTCGTGATCGAGCACAACCTCGATGTGATGCGCGCCAGCGACTGGCTGATCGATCTCGGTCCTGAAGGCGGCGACGCGGGGGGCGAATCGTGGTGGAGGGCACGCCCGACGAGGTTCGCCAGCACCCCACCTCGCACACCGGCCGCGCGCTGCGCGAGTACGAGGCGGCGCTCGGGATCGGTTCACACATCGCCTCCGAGCGCGGCGCCGGTTTCGGATTCGACGACTCGCCGGGTTTGGGCGAACGCGCGGCCAGCGACCGTCCAGGAACGCCAATTACTCCTGAAACAATAGCAAACAATCAAGCATTGGCGAGCGGCGGATCCATAAAAATCGTAAATGCGAAGGAACATAACCTGCAATCCTTGTCGGTGGAGATCCCGCGCGGACGCTTCAACGTGATCACCGGCGTGAGCGGCTCGGGCAAGTCGACGCTCGCGTTCGACATTTTGTTCAACGAAGGCCAGCGCCGTTACCTCGAGAGCCTGAACGCTTATGCGCGCAGCATCGTGCAGCCGGCCGGCCGGCCGGAGGTCGACGCGGTCTACGGTATTCCGCCGACGGTCGCGATCGAGCAGCGGCTGTCGCGCGGCGGGCGCAAATCGACGGTCGGCACCGTCACCGAGGTCTGGCATTTCCTGCGGCTTTTGTACGTGAAGCTCGGCGTGCAGCATTGCATTCACGATGGCGCGGCCGTTCAGCCGCAGACGCCGGACAGCATCGCCGCGCAGTTGCTGCGTGAGTTTCGCGGCCAGCACATCGGCCTGCTCGCGCCGCTCGTGATCAACCGCAAGGGCGTCTACACCGAGCTGGCGGATTGGGCCAGGCCGCGCGGCCACACCCATCTGCGGGTCGATGGCGAGTTTCTGCCGACCACTGGTTTTCCGCGCATCGACCGGTTCAAGGAGCACACGGTGGAGCTGCCGGTGGCAAGCCTCGATGTGCTGCCGCAGAACGAGGCGCTGCTGCGTCAGGCGTTGGCTTCGGCGCTGGAGCATGGCAAGGGCGTCGTGCACGTGCTCTCCGATCTGACCGGTCTGCGCGGCGCGATGATGGCCGGCACGCCAACCGCCGGCATCGGCCGACTCAGCGTGTTTTCATCGAAGCGCGCCTGTCCCGTTTGCAGCACCAGCTACGCCGAGCTGGACCCACGCCTGTTCAGCTACAACAGCAAGCACGGCTGGTGCCCCGAATGCGTGGGCACGGGCTTGCGCTTGACGAAGGAACAGCGGAAGGTGCTCGACGATTCGGTGCGCGACCCGCAAGAGCGAGGCACCGAGCAGACCTTCGCCGAACCCGAGGTGGAAGATCTGACCGACGACGTGTGTCCGGCCTGCCATGGCAGCCGGCTCAACCCAGTCGCGCGCGCCGTCACCTTTGGCGGATCCGGCATCGCAGAGATCGCGAATTCGAGCGTGAGCGACGTGCGAAAGCGCTTTGGCGGGCTGAAGCTGGCCGGCCGCGAAGCGCAGATCGCGCGCGACCTGGTGCCTGAGATCGAAAGCCGCCTTGCGTTCATGGAGCAGGTCGGCCTCGGCTACCTCACCTTGGATCGCGGCGCGCCCACGTTGTCGGGCGGCGAGGCGCAGCGCATTCGCCTCGCGGCGCAACTCGGCAGCAACCTGCAAGGCGTCTGCTACGTGCTGGATGAGCCCACCATCGGTCTGCATGCGCGCGACAACCGCATCCTGCTCGATGCGCTGGAAGCGCTGAGCGCGAACAACAACACGTTGGTCGTGGTCGAGCACGACGAGGAAACGATCCGCCGCGCCGAGCACATCATCGACATCGGTCCGGGCGCCGGCAAGCGCGGCGGAAGGTTGGTGGCGGAAGGCCAAGTGTCCGATTTGGCCAACGCGCCGGACTCGGTCACCGGCCGATATTTGCTGCATGCGATCAAGCATCCGATGAAGCCGAGGCGCGATGGCGCGGGCACGGGCCATCTGGAGCTGCGCGGCGCGAGCATGCACAACCTGCAGAGCGTGGACGTCGACGTGCCGCTCGGTCGCCTGGTCGCGGTGACCGGCGTTTCCGGCTCCGGCAAGTCCACTCTGGCGCGCGACGTGCTGCTGGCCAACGTGCAGGCGCTGGTGCAACAGCGACAGACCAGGGCCGGCCGCGACGCGATGGATGCAGGGCGGTATCCACCGCTGGTCGGCTGCAGCGCCCTGTCCGGTTTCCGCACGATCGACCGGGTGCTCGAAGTCGATCAAACGCCGATCGGCAAGACCCCGCGCAGTTGCCCCGCAACCTATATCGGTTTCTGGGACACGGTGCGAAAGTTGTTCGCGCAGACCTTGGAAGCCAAGGTGCGTGGCTACGCGGCCGGGCGCTTTTCGTTCAACACCGGCGAAGGTCGCTGCGCCACCTGCGAGGGGCAGGGCGTGCGCACGATCGCGATGAGCTTCCTGCCGGACGTCAAGGTGCGCTGTGAGTCGTGCCATGGCGCGCGCTTCAACCCCGAAACGCTCGCGGTGAGCTGGCGCGGCAAGAGCATCGGTGACGTGCTCCGGATGGAGGTCGATGAAGCAGTGGACTTCTTCGCGTCGATGCCCGCGATCAGCCATCCACTGCAATTGCTCAAGGACGTGGGCCTCGGCTACCTGACGCTGGGGCAGCCGTCGCCCACCCTGTCGGGCGGCGAAGCGCAACGGATCAAGCTCGTGACTGAACTCAGCAAGGTACGCGACGACGTGACCCGGCGCGGCCAGAAAGCGCCGCACACGCTCTACGTGCTCGACGAGCCGACGGTCGGCCTGCACATGGCCGACGTGGAGCAGTTGATCCGCGTGCTGCACCGCCTGGTGGATGGCGGCCACAGTGTGATCGTGATCGAGCACGATCTGGACGTGATCGCCGAGGCCGACTGGATCATCGATCTAGGCCCCGAAGGCGGCGCGGCGGGCGGCAAGGTGGTGGCGGCCGGAAAGCCGGAAGACGTGGTGCGCGCCGCAACGCCGACCGGCCAGGTGCTCGCGCCAGTGCTGGCGCGAGGAACGCCGGAATCAAATTCAGTCCCCGAGGAACTCCCCGATCGCCTTCAATCCCTCGACCCGGTCGCACACGACTTTGATGATGACCAGAATCGGCACCGCGAGGAACAGGCCCCATAGGCCCCAGAGCCAGCCCCAGGCGAGCACGCCGACGAACATCGTCACCGCGTTCATCTGGCTCGCCTTGCCGGTCAGCCATGGCGTCAGGAACTGGCCGATGATGGTGTGGATGAACAGGGAAACGGCGCCGATCGCCAGCGCCATCTCAAGCGTGCCGAACTGCACGAACGCGACCAGGATCGCAGCGCCCGAGACCGCGATCGAGCCGATGTAGGGAATCAGGTTGAAGACGCCCGCGAGCGCGCCCCAGGCGGCCGGGTTTTTCAGGCCCAGCGCTGCGAACGCGCCCCACGTCAGCACGCCAGTGAGGATGCTCAAAAGCACCATCACGAGCAGATAGCGCTGAATTTGACTTGAGATTTCACCCAAAGCCTCGACGGTCACTCGTTTTTCAGTCCAGGTCGAGCCGGTCAGCTTGACGAGCTTGCGCCGGAAGGATGAGCCGGCCGCCAGCAGAAAGAACGCCAGCACCACGACGATGAGCGCCTGTCCGATCCCGTTGAGCATGCCCACGGTGCCGGTCCAGAGGTAATCCCTGACGCTGAACTTCTGCCGTTCGACCTGCACGCGCACGACGCCTTTTTGAGCTACCGCGGGTTTTGCGCTTGGCGCCGGCTGGGCCGCGCTTTCCTGCAACGTCTCGGCCGCCTTCTCGACCTTCTCGAGCGCGCTCGGCTCGTTGCCGCTGGTCTGCGTGATGATGCGTTGCAACTTTTCGGCCGCGACCGGCAGCGTATCGATCAGGCCGCGCGCGTCGTCGGCGTGAGAGTAGATCAGCGAGCCGACGCCTCCAAGGGCCGCGAGCAGCACCAGCGCCGCGCCCAGGGCACGTGGCACATGCCAGGCCTCCATCCAGTTGACCATCGGCGTCAGCGCGTAGCTGGCGATCACCGCGAGCATCAACGGCACGAAGAACGGAGCGCCCAGGCGCAACACCGCAAGACAGGCGAGCGTTGCAATGATCGACATGGCGAGGCTGCGCACTTTCACCGAACGCTGCCGGGTCGGGGCAGATCCATTGGCCGTCGGCGCTGGCTCCGCTGTGGCCGCCGGTGCCGCTGATGGCTCTGGCTGCGCCTGAGCCGCCGGTTCGGTTGGTGCCGCGAATCCGGCGTGGAGCGGTTCGGCTGCCGCCGCAGGGCCTGCGCGACGGGTCGAGTCGTTGCTCATCATGCGGGGGCTTTCATCGGTGTTAGTGTTTGCAGTTGAGATGAGGGGCGCGCGACGCGCGAAGCGGTTCATCGTGAGCCCAGCGTATGCCGCTCGCGTGTCATCCAATCGCCCGAGACAAGGCAATCCTTCAACCCGACCAACAGGAGATTTTTCATGGACCGTCGCCAAGTTCTTCAGCTTTCCGCCGCATCGCTGGCAGCGCCCGCGCTCACGACTCGCGCGCAAGCTTTTCCGAGCCGCCCGATCAAGCTCGTCATCGCATTTTCCGCTGGCGGGCCGACCGACGCGACCATGCGCGTGCTCGCGGAAAACGCGGGCAAGGCGCTCGGCCAACCTGTGATCGTCGACAACAAGCCCGGCGCGGGCGGCAGCCTGCCGGCGCAGGCGCTGCAGACAGCGCAGCCCGACGGCTACACCGTCGGCCAGATTCCGCTCGGCGTGTTCCGCCTGCCGTACACGACCAAGATCAACTGGGATCCGGTGAAAGACATCACCTACATCATCAACGTGACCGGCTATGCATTCGGCGTCACCGTGCCGACCAATTCGCCGTTCAAGAACTGGGCCGATCTGGTCGCGTGGGCGAAGGCGCATCCGGGCGAGCTGACCTATGGCTCGACCGGCACCTTCACCAGCCCGCATCTCACCATGGAACTGATCGCACAGAAGCTTGGCATCGAGTTGCTGCACGTGCCGTACAAGGGCAGCGCGGAACTCGCGCAGGCGATGCTCGGCGGCCAGTTGATGGCGGCGGCCGATTCAACCGGCTTCGCCCCGCTGGTCGAATCGGGCAAGCTCCGGGTGCTGAACACCTGGGGCGAAAAGCGCCTGGCCAAGTTCCCGGATGCGCCGACCTTGAAGGAACTGGGCATCGACATCGTGCAGAACTCGCCGTTCGGCATCGGCGCGCCCAAGGGCACACCAGCCGACGTGGTGAAGAAGCTGCACGACGGCTTCAAGACTGCGATGGAGCAGCAAAGCTACCTCGACGTGCTCGATCGCTACGACATGCAGCCGTTGTACATGAGCACCGAGAAATACCAGCAGTTCGCAAAGGACACTTTCGCGAAGGAGAAGGCGCTGATCGAGAAGCTCGGGCTGGCGAAGAAGACGCAGTAGCCGGGCGCTGATTCCAGTGTCGGACCAGCGCCGAACCAGCGCCGGAATCAACGCGGACCACTGGGAGCCACTGCAAAATTGGCATTTGCTATTCAAAAACTAGCAAACTATTGAGCACTGGCGAGCGAAAAATGCGACAAACGGCGAAAAAAAGTCCGTCGCGGGTCGCCGCTCTGATTTGCCAGCGGCTGCGGCCGGCGCCTTGTCCGAGGCCTCGGGTGCTGCTGCATTCGCGGCCCGCATCTGGCCATTGACCGTCAAACCCTCGCCCGACAGGTTCGGAGCGTTACCACCGCCGGAGCTCTTCACGCGAGCAACGAAGTCTTCCCAGCTCTTGAAGTTGCCTCTTTGCCGCTCGTCGACGATGCGCTTGGCCATGACCGGGGGCCGATGCCCTTCAACGTGTCGAGCTCCTCCGCGGTAGCTTCGTTGACTTCGACGGCGGCAAACGACAACGTCGCCGTGAGCATGGCATGGGTGGAATTCTTGGGTGTTGAAGGCGCGGTGGGTTGCGACACCGGCGGTGAAGTTAAGCATCGCCGGCTCACAACGAGCCGGCGATGCGGGCGGTTGACGGCGCCTTCGCCCGCTGGCTCGACCGGCTTGCCGAACGCCCGCGCTACCTGGCTCGGCGAAGCTGGTCCATATAACGCGTGACGCCGGTTTGCACGTCGGCAAAAGCGAGGTCGCAGCCGGCGGCGCGCAGCGCGGTGAGATCGGCTTCGGTGTGGCACTGGTATTTGCCGCGCAGCGCATCGGGGAACGGGATGTATTCGATCAGGCCGCGCCGGACCGCGTCGGCCAGATCGATCCGCTCAGCTCCTTCGCCGAGTGCGTTGACCACGGCGAGCGCGACGTCGTTGAACGGCTGCGCGCGGCCGGTGCCTAGGTTGAACACGCCCGATTCTTCAGGATGGTCGAAGAACCACAAGTTGATGTCCACGACGTCGTCGATGAAGACGAAATCACGCTGCTGCTGGCCGGCCGCGTAGCCGCCGTATTCGCCGAACAGCTTGACCTTGCCATGCTCGCGAAACTGGTGGAACTGATGGAAAGCCACGCTCGCCATCCTCCCTTTGTGCTGCTCGCGCGAACCGTAGACGTTGAAGTAGCGAAAGCCGACGACCTGCGTCCGAGCATTCTCGAACTTCGGCCCGAGCTCGAGCCGCATGCGCTGGTCGAACAGCAGCTTGCTGTAGCCGTAGACGTTGAGCGGCAATTCGTGCTCCGGCGCCTCGACGAAAGTGGCCGAACCGCCGTAGGTAGCGGCTGACGACGCATAGAGAAGCCGGGTCTTTCGCTGCTGGCAGGCCTCGAACAGTTCCACCGAGCGCGTGTAGTTGTTGCTCATCATGTACTGGCCGTCGGACTCCATGGTGTCGCTGCACGCGCCTTCGTGGAAGATGGCTTCGACCTGGCCGAA
>JBDTRV010000038.1:0-10609 GCA_039931475.1 Burkholderiales bacterium
CGTTTTCCTTGATGAACACGGGCCTGAGCTTGGAGAAATCGGTCGCCTGCGCGTTGACGCGGAAGTGCTCGTCGGTGTCGTAGGCGACTTCACCCTTCTTGCTCTTGAGCATCACCGGGACGATCTGCTCCTTGAAGCGGCCTTCCTGCGTCGCGCGCTCGGCCCGTTTGTGGCTTTCGAGCGCGAGACTGTCCTGGTCCTCGCGCGTGATGCCCCATTTTGCGGCAACGTTCTCGGCCGTCACGCCCATGTGGATGGTGTCGAACGGGTCGTGCAGTGCGCCGACCATCATGTCGATCAGCTTGGCATCGCCCATGCGCGCGCCCCAGCGAGCGGTGAGGTTGGCATACGGTGCGCGGCTCATGCTCTCGGCGCCGCCGCCGATCGCCACGTCGCAGTCGCCCAGGGCAATCGCCTGCGCGGCCGAGATGATCGCCTGCAGACCCGAGCCGCAGAGGCGGTTCACGTTGAACGCCGGAGTCTCGTGGCTGCAGCCGCCGTTCACTGCGGCCACTCTCGACAAATACATGTCCTTCGGCTCGGTGTTGATCACGTGGCCGAACACGACGTGGCCCACGTCGGCCCCCTCGACGTTGGCGCGCTTGAGGGCCTCGCGAACCACCAGCGCGCCAAGTACGGTGGGCGGGGTGTCCTTCAGGCTGCCACCATAGGTTCCGATCGCGGTGCGGCAACCACTGACGACGACGACTTCACGGCTCATGGGATAACTCCTTCAAGGAATGGGTTGGTCTGACGCAGCCCATCCTACTTCAGTTGATTTCTCAGGCCGGCAGCGGGACACATCCGCGCACGGCGACACGCGCGCGAAAATCTTGATAAAATCAACCTTTTCCGCTCGTCAGATGGGCGTTTGTAGCTATCAAACGTCTAGCAACCTGGCTTTTCATCAGGCGTTCGCCGGCCGCTGATTGGCTGACTTCCAGGCGTCTTGACCACGAACCCGTTCCATGAAGTTCCCAGACCCCGTTCCTCATTCTCCGAAGTCGTTCGACGCCGGCGCCGCGGCTTCGGCCGCCGCCGGTGCGGCCGAGGAGACCGAGATCGCATTGCGCCTGCACCGCGAAATGGTCGATGGCTTCGACGAAGAAATGGAGATGGAGATCGACGATCGTTTTTTGGTCAATTCCTCAAGCGAAGCTCTCGAAATCGCCGAGGAAACCGAAGACGAAAAAGAGCGCCGCCGCAAGTACTTTCGCGAGCTGTTCCGGCTCCAGGGCGAGCTGGTCAAGCTGCAGGACTGGGTGCTGCAAACCGGGCACAAGCTGGTGGTGCTGTTCGAGGGGCGTGACGCGGCCGGCAAGGGCGGCGTGATCAAGCGCATCACACAGCGGCTGAATCCGCGCGTGTGCCGGGTTGCCGCGTTGCCCGCGCCGAACGACCGGGAGCGCTCCCAGTGGTACTTCCAGCGTTATGTCTCGCACCTGCCGGCGGCTGGCGAGATCGTGCTGTTCGACCGCAGTTGGTACAACCGCGCGGGGGTCGAGCGCGTCATGGGCTACTGCTCCGACGAACAGTACGAAGAGTTTTTTCGCAGCGTGCCCGAGTTCGAGAAGATGCTGGTCCGCTCGGGCATCCAGATTGTCAAATACTGGTTTTCGATCTCGGACGAAGAGCAGCACCTGCGCTTTCTGGGCCGCATCCATGACCCGCTCAAGCAGTGGAAGTTAAGCCCGATGGACCTCGAATCCCGTCGGCGCTGGGAGGCCTACACCAAGGCCAAGGAAATCATGATCGAGCGCACCCACATCGAAGAGGCGCCGTGGTGGGTGGTGCAGGCTGACGACAAGAAGAAGGCGCGCCTGAACTGCATCCACCATCTGCTGTCCCAGATGAACTACCAGGAAACACAGCGGCCCGACGTGGTGATGCCGGCTCGTGTGCGGCATGAAGACTACGTGCGCCGACCGACGCCGATGGAAATTCTGGTGCCGGAGATCTACTGACGCCACGCGCTGCCTATGCCGCGCGATTTCCCCGTCGTGCGGCGAGACTCACGACGTTAAAAACCAAAATGGCCTATTCCAGCAGGGGCCTCGGATCGGGCTTGGCCCGGCGGCAAGCGCCGCTTTCGGCGAGAGGGGGAGGGCGAGTGCCGAGGCGCTGGCCGAGCGAGGCCTGGGGGAGTAGCTATACATCCCGCACATCGGCCACCGCGTTGCTGCCGAAGTTTTCCTGCGCAAGATAAGCCAGCACTCTCGCGGCGGCCTCTTGCGGCGTGGCCAGTTGGCCCTGGTCCTTCAACCCGATGAAGCTGTCCCGATCCGCGAACAGCGCGCCGTCGGCGCTGCGCAGCTGGTCTTGCATGTCGGTGTCGATCACGCCAGGCGCCAGCGAGCAGATGCGCGCGCCTTTTTCCTGCGCTTCCTGCTCCAGCGCCACGCAGCGCGAAAAATGATCGAGCCCTGCCTTGGCCGCGCAATAGGCGGCTTGCGATGCCATGGCGCGCCGGCCTAGGCCGGACGAAATGTTCAGCACGCGACGCTGCGCGGACCATTTCGCGGTAGCGCGCAGGAAGGCGCTGGTCAGAAGCATCGGCGCTTCGAGGCCGACTCTGAGGGTCGCGGCCAATTCCAGCGAATCGAGCCGCTCGATCGGCGCCACCCCCGGGACCATTCCCGCGTTGTTGATCAAGGTGGCCGATGCCAGACCGGCCGGCTCGGTGTCGGTCAGCCACTCTTCGAGCCGCTCGGCCGCGACAAGCGGCTCGGCCAGGTCCTGCGACCACTGCACGAGGATTGCGTCCTTGGCGGCGGCCAGCTCTTCGAGTTCCAGGCTCTTGGCTCGGGCGATGCAGAGCAACACATGGTCCTTGGCGATCAATTGTTTCGCCATTGCAAGGCCCATGCCGCGCGACGCGCCGGTCAGGATGAAGAAGTGTCTGTCCATCGCGCAATCCTAACCGGGCGAACGGGTGCTGGCGCAAAGCCGGTGGCCAGGTCAGGATTCAGATGACGAACACGATCGGGAAATTGGCCGCAAGCGATCCCGCCCGGCTATGCGCGGGACGGTCACGGTAGCGCGGCCCGAGCCCGGGCCGGCCAGCGGCTGCGCGTGGTTGCGGGTGCAGCCAAGCAGTTGGGCCACCACGCCAATCGCGATGACTTCTGGCTCCTTGCCCTCGATGCCCGGCACGCCGATTGGGCAGGTGATGCGGTCGATCGCTTCTTGCGCGAAACCGCGCTGCTCGAAGCGGTGAAAGAAGCGCTGCCGTTTGGTTTTCGAGCCGATCAGGCCGAGATAGCCGAAATCGCCGCGCGCGAGAATCGCTTCGCAAATGCGCAGGTCGAGATCGTGCTGATGGGTCAGGACCAGGTAGAACGCACCGGGCGGCGCGTCGGCGACTTCCGCCTCCACCGAATCGACGGCGATCTTGCGGATGTGGTCTGGCCAGCGGCCGCCGCCGCCGTCTATCGTTTGCGGGAACTCGTCCTCGCGTTCGTCGATCCAGTCGACCTCGCAGTCGATGCCGGCCAACAGCCGCGCGATCGCCCGGCCCACGTGCCCAGCGCCAAAAAGTTGAAGAAAAAAGCGCTTCTCCGCAAGTGGCCACTCATTCGCTTGCTCTGGATTCAGTAGCGAAAAGCGCAATGTCACCGCGCCGCCGCAGCACTGGCCGAGCGCGGGGCCGAGCGGGTAGTGCACGAATTGCGGCTCCGCGCGCGGCGCGGCCAGCAGGCTGCGTGCGTTCTCGATCGCCTTCCATTCCAGATGCCCGCCGCCGATGGTGCCGACCGCTCGACTGGCCGACACCAGCATGCGCGTTCCGGCTTCGCGCGGCGCGGAACCGCGCGCTTCGGCGACCTCGACCAAAACGGCGGCCTCGCCGCGCGCGAGAAAGGCCTTGGCCGCTACGAGCAATGGTTGCATCAGCGGCCGGCCTGAACGGCGGTGATCGCACGCAGGATCGACTCGCTGGTCGCGGGTGCGGAAAGCGGCGGATCGACCTTGTGATCGCCCGCGGCCGACACCGCATCGCGGATCGCAAAGAACACCGAGAACGGCAGCAGCAACGGCGGCTCGCCGACGGCCTTGCTGCGGTGGATGCTGTCTTCCGCGTTCTGGCCTTCGAACAGGCGCACGTTGAACACCGGCGGGCAGTCGTTGGCGGTCGGTATCTTGTAGGTGCTCGGTGCGTGCGTGGTCAACATGCCGGTTTTCGGATGCCAAACCAGCTCTTCCATCGTGAGCCAACCCATCCCCTGGATGAACGCGCCTTCGATCTGGCCGATGTCCAGCGCAGGATTGAGCGACTTGCCCGCGTCGTGCAGAATGTCGGCGCGCAGCAGCTTCCATTCGCCGGTCAGCAGGTCGATCACGACCTCGCTCACGGCCGCACCGTAGGCGAAGTAATAAAACGGGCGGCCCTTCATCTTGTCCTTGTCCCACGACAGGCCCGGTGTGGCGTAGAAGCCATCGGACCAGAGCTGGACCCGGTCCAGATAGCCTTGTGCGACGACGGCAGAGAACGGCAGCGTCTTGCCATTGACTTCGACCTTGTCGTTCGCGAACTTCACATCGGCAGCCTTGCCGCCATGGTGCGACGCCATGCACGCGGCCAACCGGTCCTTGATCTGGCGCGCCGCGTCCTGCGCTGCCTTGCCGTTCAGGTCGGCGCCGGTCGATGCTGCGGTGGCGGAGGTGTTGGCGACCTTTTGGGTGTCGGTCGCGGTGCAGCGCACCAGATCGAGGCTCACGCCGAGTTCGTGCGCCACCACCTGCGCGACCTTGGTGTTCAGCCCCTGACCCATCTCGGTGCCGCCATGGTTCACCAGGATCGAACCATCGTTGTAGACGTGCACCAGCGCGCCGGCCTGGTTGAAGTGCTTGACGTTGAACGAGATGCCGAACTTGAGTGGCGTGAGCGCGATGCCGCGTTTGAGCACCGGGCTGGTCTTGTTGAACTGGGCCGCCGCTTCGCGCCGCGCGCGGTAGTCGCTGGAGGCTTCGAGCTCGGCCACCAGTTCGTGAATGACGTTGTCGCTTACTGTCTGCTGATACGGCGTGATGTTGCACTCTTCCTTGCCGTAGAAATTGGCCCGCTGCACGTCCAGTGGATCCTTGCCCAGCTTGCGCGCGATCGAGTCCAGGATGTTCTCGATTGCGATCGCGCCTTGCGGCCCGCCGAAGCCGCGAAACGCGGTGTTGCTCTGCGTGTTGGTGCGGCCCGAGTAGCCATGCATGTCCACGTTCGGCAGCCAATAGGCGTTGTCGAAGTGGCAGAGGGCGCGGGTCATCACGGGGCCGGACAAGTCGGCTGAATGCCCCGCGTTCGAGACCATCGTGATCTCGGCGCCGAGCACGCGGCCTTCGTCGTCGTAGCCGATTTCGTACTCATACCAGAAGCCGTGGCGCCGGCCGCAGATCAGGAAGTCGTCATCGCGATCGAGCCGCAGCTTGATCGGGCGCTTCAGTTTGGCTGCGGCAACCGACGCAACGCAGGCGAACAGCGCCGACTGCGACTCCTTGCCGCCGAAGCCGCCCCCCATGCGCCGGCATTCCACGTGCACGTCATGCGCGTGCAGCTCCAGCGCATGCGCGACCAAGTGTTGCATCTCACTCGGATGCTGCGTCGAGCAATGCACGTGCATGCCGCCGCCTTCCTTCGGAATCGCGTAGCTGATCTGGCCTTCGAGGTAGAACTGTTCCTGGCCGCCGACGTTCAGGGTGTCTTTCAACCGATGGGGTGCTTTTTCGATTGCGGCGCGAACCGCCTCGGCGCCGCCATCGTTCTCGGCGCGCAACAGATGCATCGGCGGCAGCACGTACTGGCCTTTCGCGTGGGCCTCCTGCGGCGTCAGCACCGGCGGCTGCGGCTCGATCGTCAACGCGCTTTTGGCCAACGCGGCCGCGCGGCGCGCCTGGTTGCGCGTTTCGGCGATCACCGCGAACACCGGCTGACCGAGGTAGCGAATTTCTCCGTCGCACAGGATCGGGTCGTCGTGGATGATCGATCCGCAGTCGTTCGGTCCCGGAATGTCTTCGGCCGTGATGACATGGACCACGCCGGGCATGGCGCGAACCGCATCGAGCGACATTCCCACCAGCCGGCCAGCCGCGAACGGCGACAGCCCGAGCGCGCAGTGCAAGGTGCCGGCGAGTTCGGGGATGTCGTCGATGTAGGTGGCTTCTCCGGCCACGTGCAAATGCGCCGATTCATGCGGGTGGCTCAGACCGACTCTCGCGCCTTGCCGTTCGGCCTTTTGCTCGCCGGATTCGTCGAAGCGGGCGGCGGCGTTTTTCAGATAGTCGGCGAATGCTTCCGCCGGTTGCAGTAGTGCGGGATCAATTGGTTTGTTCATGGCTTTGTCTCCTTAAACAACATGGGGCAGCACGTCGAAAACGCTGGTGGCGGACGCGGGCAGCGGATCGGCGGCGCGTGTTTCCAGCCAGAAGCGGGTGAGCAGGTTCTGTGCAACCTGCAAGCGGTACTCGGCGCTCGCGCGCATGTCGGACAGCGGTTTGAAATCGGTTGCGAGCGCGGCCTTGGCTTTCTCGACGGTGGCTTCGTTCCAGGGTTGGCCGACCAGTGCGCTTTCCGCCTTCGCGGCACGCTTGACGATGGCCGCCATGCCGCCGAACGAAAGCCGAACTTCCTTGACCGTATCGCCCTCAAGCTCGATCGCAAATGCCCCGCACAGCGCCGAAATGTCGCTGTCGAAGCGCTTGCTGATCTTGTAGGCGCGCACCTGTCGCTGCATGGCCGCGAGCGGCACTGCGACGCCCTGCACGAATTCGCCTTCTTCGAGCTGATTCTTCATGTAATCCACATAGAAGTCGGCCAGCGGCATCCGCCGCACGTTGGAGCCTCGCCGCAGCTCGATCTCGGCATCGAGCGCGATCAACACCGGCGGCGAATCGCCGATTGGTGAGCCGTTGGCGACGTTGCCGCCCATGGTGCCGGCGTTGCGGATCGGCGGTGAGGCAAAACGCAGCCAGACGTCGGTCAGTGCCGGAACGTGGCGGGTCAGTTCGGACCAGGCGGCTTCCAGTGATGCGCCGGCGCCGATATGCAGCTTGCCGTCTTTTTCTTCCACGACCTTCAACTCGCCCACATTGCCCACGTAGATGATGTCGCCCAGATCGCGAAACTGCTTGTTGACCCAGAGGCCCACGTCGGTCGAACCCGCAAGGATGGTGGCTTTCGGATGTTCGATTCGCAGCGCGGCGAGTTCCTGCAGCGACTGCGGCGAATGCAAGGTGTCGGCGCGCCGGCCGCTGGTCGAGGCGGCGGCGTAGCTGAAGGTCGAATCGCGCTGCAACTGCTGCAGTGCGGCGACCACCGGCTCGGTATCGAGCCGCACCTCCGGCAGATCGAACATGAGCTGACCGGCGTCGAGGATCGGCCGGTAGCCGGTGCAGCGGCACAAGTTTCCGGAGATTTCGTCGGCCAGTTGCTGGCGCGTCGGCACGCTGCCGTTCGCCTTGCCGTGCTCGTAGGCCGACCAAAGCGACATCACGAAGCCGGGTGTGCAGAAGCCGCATTGCGAGCCATGGCAGTCCACCATGGCCTGCTGCACCGGGTGCAGTTTCTGCACCGGATGCTTCTTGTGCTTGCCCTCTGGTTTAGCGGCGCCGCACTGGGGTTTCAGGTCTTCCACGGTGAACAGCGCCTTGCCGTCGAGGGTCGGCAGGAACTGGATGCAGGCGTTGGTGGTCGTGAGCTTCAGGCCGCCGACCGCCCCTTTGTCGTCGCCCGCGGCCAATTCGCCGACGACCACGGTGCAGGCGCCGCAGTCGCCCTCGTTGCACCCCTCTTTGGTGCCGGTGCAGCGCGCGTCTTCACGCAACCAGTCGAGCACCGTGCGGGTCGGATGCACGCCGGAGACGGTGGCGATGGCCCCGCGGTGGAAAAAACGAATCTTCTCTGTCGTCATGGCAAATGTCTCTTGTAGTCAAAGATGAATTGCGGCAAACCGCAGCCTTCAAAGTTACCCCTTGCAGCGGATTGGTGAATACGATGCGCCATATATCACCTATGCGAGAGACGATATGACGCAACGCACGCAATTCGACAAGATCGAGCTGTCCCTCATCCGAGTCCTTCACACCTTGATCACCGAATCCAGCGTTTCCCGGGCCGCCTTACGATTGGCGAGCACACAGCCGATGGTGAGCGCGCAACTCAAGCGGTTGCGCGAGCTCACCGGCGATCCGCTGCTGGTGCGCTGTGGCAACCAAATGGCGCCGACCGCGGTCGCGCTGCAACTGCTGGAGCCGGCCGCGCGGATGCTGCAGGACGCGCAAAACCTGTTCGGCGAGCGCTCGGCGCATCAAACCTTCGAGCCGGCGACCAGCAACGCGATGTTCCGCATCGCGGCCAGCGATTTCCTCGACCCGTTCTTTCTGCCGACCCTGGTGGCGCAACTGAAGAAGGAAGCGCCCGACGTGCATCTGGAACTGGTCAACCTCTCTGGCGACTTCGACTATCGACGCGCGCTGGCGTCGGGCGATGCCGATCTGGTGGTCGGAAACTGGCTGCATCCGCCCGAGGAACTGCATCTTGGCAAGCTGGTGTCCGACGAGGTGGTTTGCCTCGTCAGCAAGGACCATCCGGCCGTGCGGCTCGCGCAGGAGGGCCGCTTCACGGTTGAAAAATACCTTGAATGCAGCCACGTTGCGCCGATGCCGTTTCACCTTGGCGCGCGCGGTGTGGTCGACGATCAACTCGAAAGATTGGGGCTGCGGCGCGACATCTCGGTGCGCTCGGCGCACTTCAGCCTGATCCCGTTGATGGTCGCGCGCAGCACGCTGGTGCTCACCACGGGAGGATTGTTTTGCTCGCGCTATCTGGACAACCTGGCCGTGGTGGCGCTGCCGTGTCCGATCGAGTTTCCGCCGATGGCGTACTACCAGCTCTGGCACGACCTGACCCATGCCACCGCCTCGATGCGCTGGTTGCGCGATCAGGTCAGGCAAGTGGCCCAGCAGCTTGCGCCTGCGGCTGCCGGCACATCGAATTGAAAAGAAAGTTTGTCCCATGCCCATCCCCATTTCCGACAGCGCAGACAACGCTTGCGCGCGC
Source organism: Burkholderiales bacterium (assembly GCA_039931475.1). Classification (GTDB taxonomy): domain Bacteria; phylum Pseudomonadota; class Gammaproteobacteria; order Burkholderiales; family Burkholderiaceae_C; genus JBBPYC01. Next base: position 9,044 of record JBDTRV010000038.1, read on the forward strand.
GTGGCGCTGCGCGGCGATCTGCTCGACTTCACCGGCACGCCGGCATGGGGCGAAGTGGAAAGCGCTGCGGTCCGCTTTCGCCCCGATCACTGGCTGCTGATCGACAACGGCTGCATCGTTGGCGCGCAATCTGACGAGCCCGATGCCAACTGGCAAAAGCACGATCACAGCGGCCGGCTGATCCTGCCCGGCTTCATCGACACGCACGTGCACATGCCGCAGCTCGACATCATCGCGAGCTACGGCACCGAACTGCTCGACTGGCTCAACACCTACACATTCCCGGCCGAGATGCGCTTTGCCGACCCGGAGCGATCGCGCGCCGGCTCCAAGCTGTTCTGCGATTCGCTGCTGGCCAACGGCACGACCTCGGCCGTGGTGTTTGCCACAGCGCACAAGGTGTCGGCCGACTCTCTGTTCTCGGCGGCGCAAGCGCGCGGCATGCGCATGATCACCGGCAAGGTCTTGCAAGACCGGAATTCGCCAGACGGTCTGCGCGACGACGTCGAACAGGCTGAGCGCGACTGCGTCGACCTGATCGAACGCTGGCACGGAGTCGACCGGCTGTCGTACGCGGTGACCGTGCGCTTTGCGCCGACCAGCAGCCGCGAGCAACTCGCGATGGCGGGCCGCCTGTGTGCCGCCGATTCAACGCTGTACATGCAGACCCACGTTGCCGAGAACCGCGATGAAGTCAAGTGGGTGCGCGAGCTGTTCCCCGAGGCGCGCAGCTACCTGGGTGTCTACGGGAACAACCGGCTGCTGCACGAGCGCAGCGTGCTCGCCCATGGCATCTGGATCAACGACGAGGATCGCGCGCTGCTCAAGGCAAGCGGGGCGCAGATCGCGCACAGCCCTTCGTCCAACCTTTTTCTCGGCAGCGGCCTGTTCGACTGGCGCGCCGCGACCGAGGCCGATGCCAACGTGAGCCTGGCCACGGACGTCGGCGGCGGCACCAGCTTGTCGCTAATACGCACGATGGGTGACGCCTACAAGGTGCAAGCGCTGGCGGGCCAACGACTCACGGCTTGGAAAGCGCTGCACTCTGCGACCTTGGGTTCAGCCCAGGCGCTAAAGCTGGACCACGAAATCGGCTCGCTCGAGGCCGGGCGCCTTGCCGATGTCTGCGTCTGGGACTGGGCCGCCGACCCCGTCACCGCACGCCGAATGGAAGTTGCCACCGAACTGCACGAGCGTGCTTTCGCGTGGATGACCTTGGCCGACGACCGCAACCTGCGCGAAACCTGGGTTGGTGGCGTTTTGCGCCACCAGCGCGCGCCGGCTGGACCGACTTCGATATCAAAACCATAGCAAAGGAGACAAAAATGGAACTGCTCGAGCGAATGTTCAAACTCAAGGAACACGGAACCAACCCGCGCACCGAGGTCATCGCGGGGATCACGACCTTCTTGACGATGGCCTACATCATCTTCGTGAACCCTTCGATTCTGGGCGAAGCGGGGATGCCGAAAGACGCGGTGTTCGTCGCGACCTGCCTGATCGCGGCCCTTGGCACCGGCATCATGGCGCTGTACGCGAACTACCCGATCGCGCTCGCGCCGGGCA
>JBDTRV010000039.1:0-10599 GCA_039931475.1 Burkholderiales bacterium
GCGGTGCTTTCGATCGAGCAGGCGCGCGCGCAATACCAGATCCGGCGTGCCGACCTGTTTCCGACGCTGAACGTGGGAGCGAACGCGACGCGCTCGCCAGTGGCCACGGCAAATGGCAAGCTGACGACGGCAAGCAGCTACAACGTCGGGTTTTTGACCAACGCTTGGGAGATCGACTTCTTCGGCCGCATCGCGAGCTTGAAGGAAGCCGCGCTGGCACAGTACCTGGCGACCGAAGAGGGTGCCAAGGCTGCGCAGATCAGCCTTATCGCGGGCGTGGCCAACACCTGGCTGGCGCTGCTGGCCGACGAGGAATTGCTGGAAATCACAAAGCAAACGCTGGACACCCGCAAGGAGTCGCTGCGCCTTGCCAAGCTGCGCTTCGACAACGGCGCGAGTTCCGAACTCGACTTCCGGCAGGCCGAGTCGCTGACCGAGGCCGCGATGGCAACGCTCGCATCGCTGCAGCGCCAGCGCGCCATCGATGAAAACGCGCTTGCCGTACTGGTCGGCCAGCCGATCGATCCGCGCCTTGGCGGCATGTCGGTCTTCGGCGATCGACTGTCCGGCGCGATGGCACTGGCCGACGTGCCGGCCGGCCTGCCGTCGGATCTGCTGGTGCGTCGGCCCGACGTGCTGCAGGCCGAGCAGCAGTTGATCGCCGCGAACGCGAACATCGGCGCGGCACGCGCCGCGTTCTTTCCACGCATCTCGCTTACGGCCGGTTTCGGTACCCTCAGCAGCGAGTTGTCGGGTTTGTTCAAGGGCGGCTCGTATCTGTTCACCGCGACTCCGCAGGCGCTGCTGCCGATCTTCGACGCCGGGCGCAATGAAGCGAACCTGGAGTCTGCGCAGGTCGGCCGCCAGATCGCGGTGGCCCAGTACGAAAAAGCGATCCAGACCGCGTTCCGCGAAGTCGCCGACGCTTTGGCCGGCCGCGCGACCCTGGGCGAGCAGTTGCGCGCGATACAGGCGCAGGCGAAGGCGGAGGCGGTGCGATTCAAGCTGGCGGAAATGCGCTACAAAAACGGCATATCGAGCTATCTCGAACTGCTCGATGCGCAGCGCGAACTGTTCGCCACACGCCAGGCGGTGGTGCAGATCCGCCTTGCGCAATTGCAAAACCGCGTGTTGCTCTACAAGGCTCTCGGCGGTGGATGGAACAACGAGTTGCTGACGGCCGACGCTGCCTCTGCGCCTTTGACTGGCTCGGCCAGCGCCGCCACACCCAGTTCCGCGGCAAGGCGGGCGTTGAAGAAGCGGCGCTGAATAGGCGCCGCAAGGGCGCTGTCTATAATCAAAATCCAGTTTCGAGCCAACTCCGTTTCGACCCGATTGAGAGACTCATGAGCAACAGCCACGCCGAAGACAACGTCCATTCCGGGCCGGTCAAGAATCCCAAGCAACTGCTGTGGACCGTCGCGGCGGCCTTCATCATCCCGATCTTCATCATCATCGGGCTGGTGCTGTTCGTGACCCACGCTTTCAAGCCGGCCGGCACCAATGAAGCCGCGACGATGGGCATGGGCGGTATCACGGAAGAGGCACGGGACCGGGCGCAGGCTCTGCGGTTGCAGAAGGTCGGCACCGTCGAAATACGGGATGTGAATCGCCCGCTCGCGGCTGGTGACGCGGTCTACAAGGCCCAGTGCTCGGCCTGCCATGCGGCCGGTGTCGCTGGCGCGCCCAAGTACGGCGACAAGAGTGCCTGGGAGCCGCGGATCGCGCAAGGCTACGACGCCCTGTTGCATTCGGCCCTGGCCGGCAAGGGCGCGATGGCGCCACAAGGCGGTGGCGATTTCAGCGATGTGGAGATCGGGCGCGCGGTGGTCTACATGGCGAACGCTGCAGGCGGCAAGTTGCCCGAACCTAAGGCCGCCGCCTCGGCAACCGAGGCCAGCGGGTCCAGCGCGGACAAACCCGCGTCGGCTGCTGCCGCGCCAGCGGCGGCGGCGCCTGCAGTGCCAGCAGCCCCCCCGGTGGCAGCCGCCCCCGGTGGCGAGAGCAAACCGGCTGCGGCAACCACCGCTACTGCGCCTGCCGCTGCCGTAACTGCGGCTGCTTCCACCCCGCCGGCCAACGCGGCCGCCGGTGAAGCTTTGTACAAATCGGCCTGTTTCGTCTGCCACGCCGCCGGCGTCGCTGGCGCTCCCAAGTTTGGCGACAAGGAGGCGTGGGCCCCGCGCATCGCCGCCGGGATGGACGAGGTGATGAAGATCGTTCAGAACGGCAAGGGCGCGATGCCGCCGCGCGGCGGATCGACAGCTTCGGACGCCGATTTGCATGCAGCGGTCGAATACATGGTGAACGCGGCGAAATAGTCGATCAACACCTCCAGACTTGGGCGCATGACGCGATAGCCCATTGGATGGGCGCAGCAAAAAGCCGGTCCTGGACCGGCTTTTTTCACTAAGACAGGCCGTTTCCGCCCGTGTACAGAAGTTTTATTGCTATTATTTAGATAGCTTTCCCACTTCGCGCGCGGCCGGGCTCTGCACGAAACCGAAGCGCGTTGGCAGCTGGTCGTAGCCAACTTCTTCAGGCGTCCAATCCCCGCGCTCGATCGCTTCGGCGACTTGCACCACATCCAGCGAATGGACCAGTCCGAAACCAATTTCGCTGTCGAGATATAGCTTTCCCTGTTCATCGACGACACAGGCGCGCGCATTTGCGCGCGCGCCGGTTTGCGAAACCAGCGAAAGATCCGCCTCGATCCGCCACACCCAAGGCGCTGCTTCGAGTTCGACGTACACGCGCTGCGGGCCGTTCTGGAAGAACCATTGCCCGTCGGCATCGCGCTCGTAGTTGCGGCCGATGAACTCGATCAAATTTACATGCTCGATGCGCGAACCCTTCGCGTCGGGCGTGCCGCTCGAAAAGGCACCGGCTGCCTGCGCGTTCGCGTCGCGCAAGAACCACCGCCCGCGCGAGTCCAGGCCGAGCCAGCCGTGGCAAAAAGGAACGTTGGGCCATTTTGCGATGGCCTGTTTCACGATGTCGTCCATAAAACGATTATGAGCGCCCGCATGACTTGCGCCCAGCATTGACGGTGGCGTGCCGTATATTGGGCGTCCCCAGAAGTCCAGTGATCCCATGAAGCTATACCCAACCAGCGCGCTCCGCAACGGCGCGATTGACTGCGCCCTGGTGGCGGTCCTTGCGCTTTCGCTGGCCAGTCCGGCATTGGCCGACAAGCCCCTCTGGGAGGCGGGCATTGGCATTGGCGCCGTCACCTTTCCCGACTATCGCGGCGCCAGCCACCAGACCGGCTACGTCGTGCCGGCGCCGTATTTCGTTTACCGGGGCGAATTCTTCAAGGCCGACCGCAACGGTCTGCGTGGCGTGCTGTTCGACAGTGACCGGGTGCGCCTGAACATGAGCTTGGCGGCGTCTCTTCCGGTGTCGAGCGACAAAAGCGATGCGCGCCGTGGCATGCCCGACCTCAAACCGACGATCGAGTTCGGCCCGTCGCTCGAAATCAACCTGTGGCAGTCGGCCGACAGTCGCCGCAAGCTTGACCTGCGCTTGCCCGCCCGCGCCGCATTCACCGTGGAGCGCTCGCCGCGCTATGTGGGCGTGATCGCATCGCCGAACCTGAATCTGGACCTGCTCGACCCATTCGGCGCGCGCGGCTGGAACCTGGGCCTGCTGGCCGGCCCGATCTTCGCCGACCGGCGCCAGCACGGTTATTTCTACGACGTCGCGCCGCGCCACGCCACCGATGCGCGTCCTGAATATCGCGCCAGCGGCGGCTACAGCGGCGCGCAGTTCATCAGCGCGGTGTCCAAGCGCTTCGACAAATACTGGGTCGGCGCTTTCGTGCGCTACGACAACCTGAGCGGCGCCACTTTCGTCGCAAGCCCGCTGGTCGAGAAAAAGAGCGCCTGGGCCGGTGGTTTTGCGATCAGTTGGATTTTGGGCGAGTCGGCCACCCGGGTAGCTGACGACGATCGGTCGCGCTGATCGAGCGCCGCTTCAATTTGCGTGATGCAGTGGGCGCAGCGCGCGCCTGGAGCGTGGGCCCCACGGTTGCTTGATGGGACAATTGCGCCCGATGAATGTCCATTTGAGCTTCGACACCGAAGTCTGGTGCAATGGTTGGGACCGGCTGGATGCGGCGTTTCCGGCAAGCTTTGAACGCTACGTGTACGGTCAGTCCGCTGCCGGACAGTACGCGCTGCCCAAGACCCTCGAAATTCTCAACCGGCACCACCTGAAGGGCGTGTTCTTCGTCGAGCCATTGTTCTCCGCCCGGTTCGGCGCCGAGCATCTTGCGCGCATCGTTGGCCTGCTGCGCGATGCCGGGCAGGACGTGCAGTTGCACCTGCATCCCGAATGGACCGATGAGATCACGCCGCCGATTCTTGAGAACTCACGGGTCAAGCGCCAGCACCTGATCTACTACACACAGGACGAACAGGCGGCGCTGATCGGCCGCGGCCGCGAACTGCTGGAGGCGGCCGGCAGCGGCGAAATCAGCGCATTTCGTTCCGGCAGTTTCGCGGTGAATCGCGACACCTTCGAGGCTCTCGCGAGGAACGGCATCCGGCTCGACAGCAGCATCAACCGCTGCCACGCGGTCAGCGCGGCCGACCTGTCGCGCGAGCGCCTGCTCGATACTCCGTTCACTGTGGCCGGAGTTCGTAGCTTTCCGGTTGCGGTGTTCCGCGACGGCCTCGGGCGCGATCGGCCGGCGCAGGTCGGCGCGTGCAGCTTTTCCGAAATGCGCGATGCGCTGCGAACTGCGCACGAGGCCGGGATCAGTGATTTCGTCATCGTCTCGCACAACTTCGAGTTGCTCAAGCCCGGCTCGAGCGAGCCGGATGCGATCGTCGTGCGGCGCTTCGAACGTCTTTGCGCGCATCTGGCCGAGCACCGGGCCGAGTGGCTGGTGACCGGGTACCGTGCCTTGGCCGATGACTGGGGCGCCCGGGAGCTGGCGCCGGACGCAGGCCCGCGTGCGCGCCCGCTGTCCACCCTGAAACGCTATGCCGGGCAACTGGCGCGGCGTTTTTGATCAACAACCGCCTACAACGTCCGGCTACGCATGAACAAGCCGTTTTCGATCTATCTCGACTTAGTGCGCTTCATCGCCGCCTGTCTGGTCTATGTCTATCACTCGAACTAGCGCGCGCTGGTGACCGAGGTCCTGCCGCTGAGCACCTATGGCCACAGTTCGGTGATCGTGTTTTTCGTGCTGTCGGGGTTCGTCATCGCCTACATCACCGACACCAAGGAAAACACGCTGCCGAGCTATTCCGCGAGCCGCGTTTCGCGCATTTATTCGGTCGCGCTGCCGGCGGTGCTGCTGACGCTCGCGCTGGATGCGGTCGGGCGCCAGCTCTACCCCGCGCTCTACGACCTTCCGTTCGATCAGTTCCTGGTGCGCATCGCGTCCAGCCTGCTGCTGCTCAACGAGATCTGGTTCGTCTCGATCACGAGCTTTTCCAACGTGCCGTACTGGTCGATCTGCTATGAGATGTGGTACTACGTCGGCTTTGCGCTGATCGTGTTTTTCCCCGGACGCAGGGGCATCGCGGCAGCGGCGCTGCTCGGACTGGTGCTGGGGCCGAAGCTGCTGCTGCTGGCGCCGGTCTGGGGCGCAGGCGTGCTGCTCTACCACTGGAAGGCGCTTGCGCGGTTTTCCGAGCCGGTTGGCTGGCTGCTCGCGCTCGGCTCGGCGCTTGGCATCGTGCTGTTTCATCAAGCCGGTGTCGACGAGCATCTGAGCGAGTGGTTCAAGGCGCTGATCGGCCCGTACTGGCACACCCAGTTGACGTTCTCGAAATTCTTCCTCGGCGACTGGCTGCTCGGCCTGTTGGTATTCCTGAACTTTGCCGGCATGCGCATCGTCTCGGTGCGGCTCGCGCCGGCGCTGCTCGCGGTCGAGCGGCCGGTGCGCATCGTGGCCGGCTATACGCTCACGCTGTACCTGCTGCATCAGCCGTTGTTCTTGTTCTGGGCCGCGGTGCTGCGCGGCGACCCGGCCGGCTACGGCTACTGGTGGGCCGTCACAGCACTGGTTGCGCTGTCGGTCGCGCTGGCCGGGCGGTTGACCGAGCGCAAGCGCGGTGCGCTGCGGCGCTGGCTGCAGCAGCGGTTCTCGGAGCTGGGACAGCGCTGGAGCAGCTGGCGGCCGGCTGCAAGCAGCAGGCCTTGACCGACACCGGCACCGATCAGGGCTTGTCGTACAGCGTGACGCCGCGGCGCGCCGCGGCGATCAGCTGGGTGGTGACTTCGCTTGCACGTGCAGCGAACATCGGCACGTGATGAAACTGCCATTCGTGCAGGGTGCCGGCCGGCATGATGCCCTGCAGCTTCCAGATGTTGTAGCGCCAATCCGGCATTCGGCCCGGCTTCAGTTCGAACGGGATTTCCTGCCCGCCGTCCACCAGCGTCATCGGCAGCCGTTCGCCCCAATGCCCGGGCACCGGAAACTCGTCGCCCATGAGCTGCTCGACGTGATGCGCCTGCGTCATGACCTGAATCGGCTTGCCGATGCCGATCACCCAGGTGCTGCGCGCGGCCATGAACTCGAACGGCGACCCGCGCCCGGCCGGACTTTCGGCGTCTTCGTGCCCGGCCGTCAGCTGCGCCGCCAGCGGCCCGAGCGCCGAAATCCGATAGACCGGATGGCGACTTTGCAGCACGCCCGGCATGCGCCGAAACAGCTCGGTCGCAAGTCCCATTTGCGACGGAGTGCGGCGCAGGTCGAAGCGCGGGCGCTGCTGGAACGTCGCGAACGCGCCGCCGATCGCTGGATCGCCGAAGTAAAAACCCGGCATCGCGAGCGTGCGATCCGGCCCGCAGAAATCGATCAGCATGCGCACCAAGTCGAGCGGCCCGTCGCTGAACATCGGCTTCATGTGGTTCACCGAACTGTGCACCATCAGGATTTCGAAGTCGTGCCCGATGCGCTCCTCCAGATGCGCGCGCAGCGCGGCTGCATCGAAAGTGCCGTAGACCGCGCGCATGAGCGGGTGCAGTTTCTTGCGCAACTCGAAGTAGCCGGCGCGCAGCGCCGCGACGTGCTCCTCCTTCAGATGCCGCAGCGCGAGGCCGGACGCGGTTTCGAGCAGGTTCATCGGTGGCAGCTGTTTCGCGCGGCGCGCTCAGGCGATGCCCTGGCGTTCCAGAAACTCAAGGATCGCCGGCACCGAGTTCAGTTTCTGGAACTCTTCCACGTCCAGGTAGACGTCGAAGGTCTGCTCGAGCGCCATCATGAGGTTGACCTGACCGAGCGAATCCCAGGCCGCGATGTCTTCGTCGCGCGTGGTCTCGCTGATCTTGGCGGCGGGGACGTTCAGGGTGGCGGCAATCGCCTCTTGCACTTTGGTGAACAGGGACATGGGGCAGGGGAAAAAAAGAGGAAAGAACGGGGTGGTTGGGATGTGTCGCGGCGCCGGCCGCCATCATAGAAGTTCGATTGCGATCGGAAAGGCCGACTCGGCCGCCGGCGGCGCTTTCCGCAGATTGCGCTCGAAGTGTCCTTCATCGGTCGACTCGAAGCCTTGCTCCCGCAAGAAGTTCTTCGCGAGTTCGTTCTTGGCCGTGGGCGTGAACTGCGCCGAGACATGGCGCACGCCACGCTCCGCCAGTTTCCGCAGCAAGGTCTGCAGGAACGCGGCTTCGGCCTGCCGCCCGATCACGCGGCACGACATCAAAAACGTGTCCAGTTCGGCGCTGCCCGCGCCGTCGCCCAACCGAAACAGCGCAAGCCCGACCACGCCGCTGTCGCCGAACGTGTCGGCCAGCGAAAAATGGGCGACCAGCCAGTCTTCCGCCTCGATGAAGCCGCTCATCTGGTTTTCGTCGTAGCGGCGGGTCGTGAGGTTGAACTGGTTCGTCTTTTGCGTGAGCTGTGCCAGGCGCGCCAGATGCGCTTTCGCGTTCAGGCCGATCTTCATTTTCATGTCGAGCGACGCGAGGTACTCTTTCAGATCGCCGCCGGCGGTCAGACTGACGCTGGCCTCGCGCCGCCGCCGCTCCTGCGCATAAAGCTGGGTCTTGGAGCGGTCTTCGGCGGTGAGCGCAAGCACTTCGAGCCGCGCGACGCGTTCCAGGCAGCCCGGCACGTCGACCGCGCGCGCCGGCGTCTGGATCACTTCCACCTGCGGATATTTGAGCCGGACGGCGGCGCACTCATGGTCGCTGTCGTCGACGAAGATGAAGCTGTCCAGGCCCAGGTTCAGCTCCTCGGCCAGCGATGCGAGGTTCTCCGGCTTCGTGGTCCAGTTGACCCGGCGCGCCGCGAAATGCTCGTCTTTAAGCACCTGATGCGGATGGCGCAGAAGTACCTCGTCCAAATCCGCAGGGTTGTTCTTGCTGCACAAAACGAGGATGAAGCCGCGCTGCTGCAACTCGAGCAACCGACGCTGAAAGTCGACAAAACAGTTGCCCGGATAGTCTGGCCCGAGCGCAATGCCCTCCATGCCGTCCTCGCCGATCACACCGCCCCACAGGGTGTTGTCCGCATCCAGCGCGATCACCTTGGCGCGCGGGGTTTTCATGAGCGCGCCGATGCCCACCACTCGGCGCGCCAACTCGCGCGCCGCTTCGGCCGCGAACGGGAACTGGGCCGAGTACCAGAAGCGCCGGTCGAAAAAACCCTTGTCGCCGGTCTCCCTGAGCACATCTTCCAGATCGAGCAGCAGACAAGCGCGCATCGAATCGCGCAGCAGCGCGCCAATGTCGGCCTTGAGCGTGGCCCACCAGGCTTTTTCCGATAGCTCCGAATGGCTGTCGTACAGCCCCAGGCCAGGGCCGAACATGCCGGGCAGCAAGGTCAGCACGATCTGCCCGACCGGCTGCGCGCGAAATGCGCCGACGATGCGCTCGACCTGCCCGACCACCTCTTCGCGCAGCCGCTTTTGGCCGGCCGCATCAAGCGCTGACAGCGGCTGGGCGAGTTCGGGGTGCAGATCCCGCGGTTGCAGCAGAAGCAAGGTCAGGTCGGGCGCATGGCGCACCAAGCCCGAATCAGGTTGCGCCTCCTGCACCGTGACGCCATGCGGCGCGTGATATGTCTGAAGCTCGAGCCCCTGCAGCGCGGATTCGAGCGCGAGCCAAGGATCGAGCAGGTGGCTGGTGTAGGTGTGGACGACGCCCAACCGCAGGCCATGGGCGGCCGGGCCGAGCGCCGCGGCATGGGCCACGATCTGCTGCGCCTGCGGCAAGGTGAGCGTGCCACGGGCGGCCTGCGCCAGTGCGGCAAGCGCCGTGCGCGTGGGCGCGGCCAGTAGGGCTTCGATTGAAGCGGTGCTTTTGTTCATCAGGACAACAGGGGCGGACCGCGCGCGGTGGAGCGCTTGCAAAACAGGAAACTCGAAACTCTATCGGCAGCGGATGACGATTATCGACGCGCGCCGCCGATCGGGATTCAGGCGGCTCGATTCGGGCGCGCCGCTTTGCCGACAAAGTGGCCAAAACCGTTGCCGCCCCAGCTGGCGGACCGCGCGATGCGAGCTTTCTGGATGCCTTGTCGATCGTTGGCAGGAAGCGTTGCCGCCTGAGCTGGCGGATCGTCCTCCCAACGGTCGATCAGAGGCTCGCCTGTGCGGGAACGCGCAAACCCGCGATCCCGGCCGCCTCGGCGAGCCAGCCGCCCACGGCTTCCGGCAGTGCACGCAGTTCGCCCGGCCGCCCGCGCGGGAAGCCGACGTGGCCGCCATGCCCGGGCTGCCATAGCGTCACGCAATTGCCGACTTCACTTTGGCGCGGCAGAGACGACGCCGGCACGAACGGATCGTTCAGCGCATTGAGCGCGAGCGCGGGAATGCGGATGCGGGCCAGATGCGGCTTGGCCGAGGCGCGCTGCCAGTAGTCTGCAACGTTGCGGAATCCATGCAGCGGCGCGGTGAACAAGTCATCGAACTGGTACAGGTCGCGCGCGGTGGAAAGCGCCACGCCGTCGAACAGGCCGGGATGCTGCGCCAGCTTCGCGAGTGCTTTCGGCTTCATGGTTTTCAAGAACATCGGTGTGTAGACCAGGCGATTGAAACCGCGCCCGATCGCATGGCCGGCGGCCGTGAGGTCCAGCGGCGAGCAGATCGACGCCACCGCATCCGCGACCCGGCCCGCTTGCTCGCCCGACTCGGCCGCCCACAGCATCAGCGCGTTTCCGCCGAGCGAGACGCCCACAGCCAGCAGCGGCCCGGTGTGCCGCGAGCGAAAGCGTTTTAAGACCCAGTCGATCTCAGTGAAATCGCCCGAGTGGTAGGCGCGCGGCCCGCGGTTCAGCTCGCCGCTGCAGCCGCGAAAATGCGGCACCGCGAAGCTCCAGCCCTGGCGCCGCGCCCAATCGCCGAACGCGACCGCGTAGTGGCTGGCCGAAGAGCCTTCCAGGCCGTGGAACAGAACCAGCAGCGGTCGCTCTGGCGTGGCGTCGGCTGCGTTGTTGGCGATGTCGCTGACTTTGGCGCTGGCCGTGGCGCCGGCTGCGTCGTTGGCTTCGGGCCGCGCGCTTTGCCAGTCCACGTCGATGAAGTCGCCGTCCGGCGTGTCCCAGCGCTCGCGGCGCCAGCCGGCGCGCGCCGGTGCGCGAAACAGTGGCCTGGAGCGCGCGTACAGCGCCGGCAAAATAGTTTGCGCGTTGCCGCC
>JBDTRV010000040.1:0-10589 GCA_039931475.1 Burkholderiales bacterium
GACAGCAGGAAATTGAAGGTGCCGTGCTTCGAGATGCGCGGCACCAGTTCGCGCAGCGTGTACGTCAGCTCCGTGACCGTGGGCGTGGCGGCGTGTGACTTGGCCAGTTCCTGCATCAGCCAGCAGAACGCCTGCTCGCTGTCGGTAGAGCCGACCGGATGAAACGCGGCGTGAAGGCGCGGGTGGTATTCCTTCAGATCTCCGTTGTGCGCGAACACCCAATTGCGGCCCCAGAGTTCGCGCACGAACGGGTGGCAGTTTTCGAGCGAGATCACGCCTTGAGTCGCCTTGCGGATGTGCGAGATCACGTTCTTGCTCTTGATCGGGTAGCGCCGGATCAACTCCGCTACCGGAGACTCGCAGGCCGGCTGGTTTTCGATGAACTGGCGCAGGCCGCGCCCTTCGAAGAACGCGATGCCCCAGCCATCCGCATGATGGTCGGTGTGGCCGCCGCGTTCGGCGAAGCCGGCAAAGCTGAACATCACGTCGGTTGGCGTGTTGCAGTTCATTCCGAGCAGTTGGCACATGGGTGCGACTCAGTTTACTCGCGGCCTTTTCGCGCGCGCAACTGCGACGCCGCGACCAGCGCCAGCGCACACACGCCGGCCAGCATCAGGAACGATTCGTTGAACGCCGCCAGCCGTGCGGCGTCCGGCGCGCCTTGCGCAAGGGTTGCGCCGTGCGCCGCGATCCGCCATTCGAGCACGATGCCGCACACGCTCACGCCGGCCGCGCCGCCGAGCATGCGCATGAAGTTGATCACGCTCGATCCTTGCGAGAGTAACTCGCCCGGCAACGGCCGCAGCGAGCCGAGGTTGAGTGACGGCAGGATGAAGCCCAGGCCGATGCGCCCGATGGTCGTCAGCAGCACGACCACCCAGATCGCGCTGTCAAGCCGCACAATCGGCATCAGCGCGAACGATGCGGCCAGCAGCGCCAGGCCGATGCTCACCAGCAGCCAGGTCGGCTGCCGATCGGCCAGCCGCCCGGCCAGCGCGATGGTGACGGCCAGCGCCAGCCCGGCGGGCAGGAAAATCGTGCCGACATGGGCGGCCGACAAACCCAGTCCCAACTGCAGATAGACCGGCAACAGATAAGTCGAGCCGAACAGCGCGGCGCCGTAGATGAAGGCGACGATGCTGCCCATGGCGAACGGGCGGGTGGCGAATACCGCGAGGTTCATCAGCGGCTCGCTGGTGCTGCGGTTGTGGCTCCGATCGGCAGCGTTGCTGCCAGGGCTCTTGCCGCCGCCCGCGCCAGCCGCATCGGAAAGCCGCTTCTGCCGCAGCACGAAGCCGATCAGCGTTGCCGCCGCCAGCGTCAGCAAAGCCGCCGCCAACCCGCCGTGGCCCGCGCGCGCTTCGACCAGCCCATTGAGCAGGCACAGCGTGCCGAACGTCGCCAGCAGCAGGCCGGGCAGGTCGAAGCGGGTCGCGCCGGCACCGGGTGGAGTGCCGCCGGGGCCGCTCGTTGGCAGGTAGCGGCGCGCCATCCAGATCGACAGCAGACAAAACGGCACCACCATGAAAAAGATCGAGCGCCAGCCGAACCACTCGACCAGCAGCCCGCCGACGCTCGGGCCGATTGCCGGTGCCAGCACCACTCCCATGCCGAACAGGCCGGTGGCGCGGCCCTGCTCATTGGGCTTGAACTGGCGCAGGATCACGATCGCCGGAATCGGCTGCACTACCCCGGCGGCAAGCCCTTCGGCCACTCTCGCGACCAGCACCAGCGCGAACCAGTCGGCCACGCCGCCGAGCAGGCCGCCGGCCATCAGCAGCAGCATCGCGCCGACGTAGGTGCGGCGGGCGCCGAAGCGCGCGAGCAGCCAGGGCGTGGTGAGCATCGACACCGTCATCGCCACCATGAAACCGGAGCTAACCCATTGCGCGCGGCTCGGACTCAAGGAGAAGTAGTGGCTCAGGTCGGGGATCGCGACGTTCACGATGGTCGAGGACATGATCGACGCCATCGTCCCCGCCATCACCGCGAGCAAAAGCAGCCAGCGGTAGCGCTGGCCGTGGCGTGCTTGAAGTTGTTCGAGCGAACTGCCGGCGCCGGTCATGGCGGGGTGGCGCCGATGCGATCTGCGGCCTGGTGGCCGCGCGCCGGCGCTTCGGTCACGGTAGCGCGCGCGGACTGGCGCAGACCGCCTGCGCGGCTCAGACGGTCGGTTGCCGCAATTTCGGCGCGTCCGTGGTGGGCGACGCTGGCGCGCGTGCGGTCGCGCAGGTCGGGCAAACGCAAGAGATACGTGCGAGCGAGCGCGGAATCCGATCGAGCACCGCGGCGTCGATCGTGACGCCAGTGCACCAGCACGGCGGTTGCGGCAGGCCGGTGACACGTTCGAGTTCGAGCGCACAGCAGTTGTCGGCACCGCACAGCGGGCAAACGCGGGGATCGGGGTCGAGCCAGGTGTCGGAGGGCAATTGCTTCATCGGAGGTTCTTGTCAAGATTCTTCCCATCTTACAAGAATTTACGAATCAAACAACCCGTTTCCGCTCGTCGGATGGACCTGAGCAGCTAGGCAAATGATAGCAACCGTTGGCTTCAGGCGTGGGCTGCGCGCGTAGGCAACAGCACCGACGCGATCGCGACGACCATCAGAGACACCGCCGCCCAGTCTTGCCAATGCAGCACTTCACCGAGCCACCAGGCGCCGCTGAACACGCCGAGCACCGGGATGAACATCACCGAAAGGGTCGAAGCGATCGGCGGCAGGCCGCGCGCGAGCAACAGCCACACCGATTGCGCCACGCCGAAGATCAGCACCGCGTTGAACAGGATCGCCGCCTGATTGGCGGGACTCGGCAGGTGCCACTGCCCGCGCTCGAACAGGATCGCGAGCAGGCCGATCACGCAGCCGCTGATCGCGATCATCCAGAACGCAAGCGTCATCGTGGGCACCGGCATGCTGGTGCGCCGCAAAAGCCGGGTGCCCAACGCCCAAACCGCCGCGGCGCCCACGGCGAGCGCCACGCCGACCGGCCGGCCCGCCAGATTCGTCAGCTCGTGCCACAGCAGCAACAGCACGCCAAGGGCCGCCGCCGCGACACCGATCCAGCCGCGCGGCTGGAGCCGGTCGCCGAAGAACAGCGCGCCGAGCATGGCCGAGAAGATCGGCATCGTATAGCCCAGGATCGCCGCGCGGCCGCTCGACAGCTGCGTGAGCGCAAGAATGATCAGCACATGCCAGACCAGCACGTTGGTCAAGGTGAGCAGCAACAGTTCCGGCCAATGTTGGCGCGGCACCAGAAACGGCATCTTGAGCACGCGCATCGCGATCGCGAGCACCGGCAGCCCGAGCAGGATCGAGAGCACGCGAAAGGTCAGCGGCGGAAACCCGGTAACGCCGAGCTTCATGATCGGCCAGTTGATACCCCAGATCAGGGTCAGCACGATCAGCATGCCGAGTTGTTGGCGGGTCAGAGACTGCATGGTGAGCCGATTGTGGTCCGATCGCACTTGCCGTCCACTTCGCGCGCCCGCTTCATAGAATCCGTGCCATGACTTTCATCGACATGCTGCGCGGCGCCGGAGCGCAAAACCGTTCGATGCTGTGTGTCGGCCTCGACCCGGACCCGGCGAAGTTTCCGCTGGCGCTGCGCGGCGACAGCGCGCGGATTCTCGAGTTCTGCGCGCGCATCGTCGACGCCACGGCCGACCTCGCCATCGCGTTCAAGCCGCAGATTGCGTACTTCGCCGCGCACCGGGCCGAGGAGCAACTCGAGCGGCTGATCGCGCACATCAAGCAAGTCGCGCCGAGAGTGCCGGTGATTTTGGACGCCAAGCGCGGCGACATCGGATCGACCGCTGAGCAATATGCCGTCGAAGCGTTCGAGCGCTATGGAGCCGACGCGGTGACCCTCTCTCCGTTCATGGGGTTCGATTCGATCGAGCCGTATCTGAAGTACGAGGGCAAGGGCGCGTTTCTGTTGTGTCGCACGTCCAACCCTGGCGGGGACGATCTGCAGAACCAGCGGCTCGCGCGCGGGCCGGACGAGCCACGGGAGTTGCCCGAGCTGCGCCTGTACGAGCACGTCGCGGCACTTGCAAGCGGCCCATGGAACCGAAACGGCCAGCTCGGTTTGGTGGTGGGCGCGACCTATCCGCAAGAAATCGAACGGGTGCGAGCCATCGCGCCGACCTTGCCGCTGTTGATCCCCGGCATCGGCGCCCAGGGCGGTGATGCGACCGCCACCGTCAGGGCCGGCTGGCGCGCCGATGGGCCGATCGTCGTGAACTCGTCGCGCGCGATTCTTTATGCCTCGGCCGACGCTGACTTCGCCGCCGCCGCCCGGCGCGAAGCGGAGAAGACGCGCGCAGTGTTGCAAGCGGCCACGGCTTCCCTGGAGGCCGGCGGACCCGCTCGGCCGCCGACCTGAAAGCGCGGCTGAACGCGGCCGGCGGGGCGCAAGTAGATTCGTTTCGATCAGAAGCCCGAGCGGTGAAATGAAACCACCCGGACCGACCGCGCCGCCAGCCGGCGGGCCGCCGCGCCGAAAACGCGGCGAACCTGCCTGACTCACATGGAATGACAACTTTCACACGCGCGACACCTGTTGTTGACGTGCGAGCGTGAACTCCTGCTCATAAACTTCGGCGGCCGCAGACCGCGGAATCGAACGAGGAGCAGGAATGATCGCAGTCGCCGAAAAACGGCCTGAAATCGCAATGCGCGAGGCCGAAGTCGACGCCGCCCTCGAACCCTTGGACGCCGATGCGCGGCTGCGTGAGACCCGATCCCAGCGTTCTGGCCGGCTGGCGGTGCTGGCAGCGGCGGTCGCCGCCACCCAGGCGGCTTGTGGCGGCGGGGGAAGTGATGCGGCGGCGGCGCCAGGACCAGCGCCAGCGCCAGCGCCAGCGCCAGGTCCGGCCCCAGCACCGGGTCCAGCACCGGGTCCCGCTCCAGCACCAGCGCCCGGGCCCGCGCCGGCACCACAAGCCATCACCGAAACCCAAGCCGCCCGTTTCCTGCTGCAAGCGCAGCTCTCGGCCACCGACGCCGACATCGCGGCCGTGCGCTCCGCCGGCTATGTGGACTGGCTCGCGTCGCAGTACGCGGCGCCGGGCAGCCAGAGCGGCTGGGACTGGCTGGAGTCGCGCGGCTACGGCAAGGTCGACAGCAATCGCTATTTCAATGCGAGCTATCCGGGCGACTACATGATCTGGAACCAGCTCATGACGTCGACCGATGAGGTGCGTCAGCGGATGGCGCTCGCGCTGTCGGAGTACTTCGTGGTGTCGCTGGTGGGTATCAACAACACCTGGCGCAGCCACATGATCGCGGCCTGGTGGGATCTGCTGGTGGCCGGCGCGTTCGGCAACTATCGGGAGCTGCTGGAAAAAGTGACGCTGAACCCGGCCATGGGCGTGTATCTGAACACGCGCGGCAATCAGAAGGAAAACCCCGCCAGCGGCCGCGAGCCGGACGAAAACTATGCGCGCGAAGTGATGCAGCTCATGTCGATCGGGCTGGCCGAACTGAATCCGGACGGCACCGAAAAGGCCGGCGCCGGAGGTGCCAGGATCGACACTTACGGCCCAAGCGACGTGTCGAACCTGGCCAAGGTGTTCACCGGCTGGGACTTCGACCAAAGCCAGAACCGGCCCACCCCGGACCCGGACGGCAGCGGCAGCATTCCGAGTGTCGACTATGCGCGGCTGCCGATGGTGCTGAATCCGGCCCGCCATTCGACCCAGGCGAAGAGTTTTCTCGGCGTCACGATCGCCGCCAGCACCGACGGAAAAGCGGCGCTCGAGACCGCGCTTGATACCCTGTTCAACCACCCCAATGTCGGTCCGTTCTTCGGCCGACAGATGATCCAGCGGCTGGTCACGAGCCACCCAAGCCCGGCCTACGTGGCGCGGGTGGCAGCGGCGTTTGCCAACAACGGGCAGGGGGTGCGCGGCGATCTGAAGGCGGTCTGGTCGGCCGTGCTGCTCGATCCGGAAGCGCGCGGTGACGCGAGCCTTGCGGCGCTGGCGGCGGGCAAGCTGCGCGAGCCGATCGTGCGTTTCGCGCAGTGGGGCCGCACCTTCAACCTGCAGTCCAGGCAGGCAAGCTGGAAGCTCGGCGACCTGTCGGACCCCGCAACCCGGCTCGGGCAAAGCCCGCTGCGCTCGCCTTCGGTGTTCAACTTCTTCCGGCCCGGCTATGTGCCGCCGTCGACCGCCCTGGCTGCCAGCGAGCAGACGGCGCCGGAGTTCCAGATCGTCACGGAAAGCAGTGTCGGCGGGTATCTGAACTTCATGCAGGGCGCGGCGCGCAATGGCATCTTCGTCAACTCTCCGAACCAGCCCAATTCGGGCAGCAACACGAGCAACGGCTTCGACATCGTGCCCGACTACGCGGCGTTGCTGCCGATCGTGGCCGATGCGAGCGCGCTGATCGGCTGGCTGAACCTGCATCTGGCGGCGGGCCAGCTATCAGCGCCGACCCGCCAACTGATGGAGGGCGCGCTCAACGCCACGCCGCTCGCCGCGAACAGCACGGATGCGCCGAAGCTCGATCGCATCGCCGCGGCCATTCTGATGGTGATGGCCTCGGCCGAATACCTGGTGCAGAAATGAAGGAGCGATCGATGACATCGAACATCCCCGATTCGAATAGCCGCCGCGCTTTCCTGCGCCGCTCTGGCCAACTTGCGATGACTGGTGCCGCGCTGCCGTGGGCGATCAATCTGGCCGCGATCGGCGAAGCCGCCGCCTTCACCGCGAGCGACTACAAGGCGCTGGTCTGCGTGTTCTTCTACGGCGGCAACGACTATGCGAACACCGTCGTCACTTACGACGATCCGAGCTACGCCAAGTACGCCGCGATCCGGGGCGGCGGGCAGACGAGCATCGCGCTGGCCAAGGGCGACCTCGCGGCGACGCTGCTGAACCCCACGACGCCGCTGGCCGATGGCCGCCAGTACGCGCTGCACCCGGCGATGACCGGCATGGCCGGGCTGTTCAACGCCGGCCACGCGGCGGTGCAACTGAACGTGGGTCCGCTGGTGGTGCCGATGACGCGGGTCCAATACGCCACCGGCGACCAGGTCAAATATCCTTTGCCACCCAAGCTGTTCTCGCACAACGACCAGCAATCGGTGTGGCAGTCGTCCAAGGCCGAAGGCTCGACCGTGGGTTGGGGCGGCAGCATCGGCGATCTGGCGCTTTCGTCCAACTCGACATCGCTGTTCACCTGCATTTCGGTAACGGGCAATGCGGTGTTTCTCTCGGGCCAAAACGCGCTCGCCTACCAAGTCAGCCCGAGTGGCGCGGTGCGGATCAATGCCGTCACGAGCAACGTGTACGGCTCGTCGGCCGTGAAATCGGCGATGGCGACGCTGGTGCAACAAAGCCGCGGCCACGTGCTGGAGAACGAATACAACAAGGTCACGGCGCGGGCGATCGGCGCGGAGTCGCAGATCAGCGGCGCGCTTGCGGGCAGCGACGTGAGCACCGCGTTCCCGGCACAGAATTCGCTCGCGGATCAACTCAAGCTGGTCGCGCGGCTGATCGGCGCGCGGGGCTCGCTCGGCGCCAAACGGCAGGTTTTTCTGGTCTCGCTCGGAGGCTTCGATCTGCACGACAACCTGATCGCGCAGCAGCCCGGCTTGATGACGCGGGTAAGCGAAGCGATGACATCGTTCTACAACGCGACGGTGGAACTCGGCGTGGCCGACAAGGTGACGGCTTTCACCGCGTCCGACTTCGGCCGCACCTTGTCGTCCAACGGCGATGGATCGGACCACGGCTGGGGCAGCCACCATTTCGTGGTCGGCGGCGCCGTCAAGGGCAGAGCGTTTTACGGCAAGGCGCCTCCGGTCAGCATCGGCAACACGGCGGCGGCGGAGGATCAGTGGCACGTCGGCCAGGGCCGTTTGCTGCCGAGCACCGCGACCGCGCAGTACGCGGCGACCCTGGCGCGCTGGTTCGGCGTGGCGGACAGCGAACTCGTCGGCATCCTGCCCAACATCGGCAACTTTGGGGCGCCGGCGGGCCGGGCGGACTATCCGCGCGATCTGGGGTTTATGGCGTAACGCTATTATTTTAGTAGCGTAAAAACGCCAATGGTCGAGCGATGACGGCCAATTTCACTCTCGAAAAGTGCCGTCGCGGTCCCGAAGCCTCAAACAATGCCGTTCGGCGCACCTTCGGCAGCGTCGAGCTGCGCCATGATGCGCTGCGCCAGCGCGATGTCGCCCGGCGTTTCCGGCAGCCACGGCGGCGCGGGCAGGGCGTTGCCCTCTTCGTCGATGGCGATGAACACCACCAGGCACTCGGCCACCTTCTCTCCGCTGTGTGTAAGGCCGTTCATCCGGATGTTGCTCGCGCGCACCTCCACCGCCACGTTCATGCTGTGCTGACCGGTGCCGGCCATGCGGGCCTGCACCTCGACCAGTTCGCCGATCCGGATCCGGCGCGCGAAGCGCACCCCGCCGACGTACACCGTCATGCACATGCCGCCGCACCAGGCCATCGCGCAGGCAAAGCCGGCTTCTTCGATCCATTTGAGGATTGCGCCGCCGCGCACCGTGTCGCCGAGAGCGTCGGCGCCGGGCTGGGCCATGAAGCGCAGGGTGATGGAGTTCATGGGCAGTCCGCAAAAGTTGAGTCGACTCGATTATTGACGAGCAATAGCGCGGTCGGCAAAAGGGCGCCGGCGTCCGACAAACGATCGATCCTCTGCAACAGTCCAGAATCCGCCGCATGGCCGGAATCCACATCACCGACATAGAGGCCGCGATCAACTTCTGGCGCGCAAGAAATCCGTCTCCGGACGGCGTCACGCTGCCGCCCGAGACCCGCGCGCTGGCCGAGGTCTACGCGCTGATGGTGTTTCACCACGAAGACGAGGCCGATGAAGTCACCTTGCCGGCCAAGGCACGTGAGGCCTGGCTGGCCTGGTACGCGACCACGCCCGACACGCCCTGTATCGCGATCTGCTCGACCAGCCAGGGCGACGCGGTGTGCAAAGGTTGCGGCCGTAGCGAAGGCGAGGTGCAGCGCTGGACCGAGATGACGCCGGCCGAGCGCAGGCAAACCTGGCGGCGGATCACGCTGGCGGGCGAGGCGGCGCGCTTCAATCGGTACAAGGAACGGGCCGCGGCCGCACCGGGCGGTGGCGCCGATGGCGCCGCAAGCTGACGCAGCGCGGCGCCTACTCCAACCCTTCTTCGACCAACTCCGCCGCGCGCAAGATCGCCCGCGCCTTGGCCTCGGTCTCGCGCCATTCGAGTTCAGGCACCGAATCGGCCACCACGCCGGCGGCCGCCTGCACGTAGAGCATCTGATCCTTGACGATCGCGGTGCGGATCGCGATCGCCACGTCCATGTCGCCCGCGTAGCTCAAGTAGCCGCAAGCGCCGCCGTAGATGCCGCGCTTGGTCGGCTCCAGCTGGTCGATCAGCTCCATCGCGTGCACCTTCGGCGCGCCAGAGAGCGTTCCGGCGGGAAAGGTGGCGCGCAGTACGTCGATGCTGGTCATGCCGGGTTTCAGAATGCCTTCGACGTTGCTCACGATGTGCATCACGTGGCTGTAGCGTTCGACGGCGAAGCTCTCGGTCACCTTCACGCTGCCAGTTTTGGCGATGCGGCCGATGTCGTTGCGAGCGAGGTCGATCAGCATCACGTGTTCGGCGCGCTCCTTCGGGTCGTTCACGAGTTCGACTTCGGCCGCCTTGTCTGACTCCGGCGTCGTGCCGCGGGGCCGGGTGCCGGCCAGCGGGCGGATCGTGATCTTCTTTGCCGGCGCGCCGCCGTCCAGCACGTTCTCCTGTCGCACCAGAATCTCGGGGCTCGCGCCGACGACGTGAAAGTCGCCGAAGTCGTAGTAGTACATGTACGGGCTCGGATTGAGCGAGCGCAGCGCGCGGTACAGCGACAGTGGCGACTCGGTGTAGCGCTTCTTGATACGCTGGCCTACCTGGACTTGCATGAAGTCGCCGGCCGCGATCAACTCCTTGGCGCGCTCCACCGCCGCCAGATAGTCGGTCTTCGCAAAATCGCGTTCGGCCGGGTGCGCCTGGCTCGGTTTGACCACCGGCGCGCTGACCGGCTCGCTGAGCAACGCGCGCAATTCGCGCAAGCGCCGCCGGGCCTTCGCATACGCTTCCGGCTGCGAAGGGTCGGCATAAACGATGAGGTACAGCTTGCCCGATAAGTTGTCGATCACCGCCAGCTCTTCGCACTGCAGAAGCAATATGTCGGGGCAGCCAAGCGTGTCGGGCGGGCAGGAGGCTTCCAGCTTTTTCTCGATATAGCGCACCGCGTCCCAGCCGAAGTAGCCCGCCAGCCCGCCGCAAAAACGCGGCATTCCCGGTGTCAGGGCGACTTTGAAGCGCTGCTGATATTGGGCGATGAACTCCAGTGGGTTGCCGCTCGCGCTTTCGACTACCTCGCCGTTCCTGACGACTTCGGTGCGAGCCTTCGCGCCGAAGCCGCTGGCGCGCAGGAACGTGTTGGCCGGAAGCCCAATGAAGCTGTAGCGGCCGAAGCGCTCGCCGCCCACCACCGATTCGAGCAGGAAGGTGCGCGGGGAATGGGCCAGCTTCAAATACAGCGACAGCGGCGTTTCGAGATCCGCGAATGCCTCGGC
>JBDTRV010000041.1:0-10550 GCA_039931475.1 Burkholderiales bacterium
TGAATATTGCCCGGAGGATGCGGCGAAGTTGTGTCATTAAGAACCCCTGGCCCGACTGGCGCCCGCGCGAGCCGCGCAGGGCACGGCCACCGGCGCCCACAAAAGAGAAAAGCTTGAAACAAATTGGCCGTTACCGCTCGTCGGCAGGCCATTTGTTGCTATGACAATGATAGTCGACCGACTTCGCAGCTCAGACTCAGCGCCTGCAGGGGCTTGCCGCTTGCGGGTTCGAACACGACGAGATTGACCTGCCTCGGGTGGGCCGGATCGGCGGCGATGCTGCTGAAGCTCAGCGTTGCCGGCCCGCGGTAACTCCCGACCGGAACGTATTGGCGCACCACGAAGTCGTGCTTCAAGCTCTCGCCGGCGTTCTCGCCAGCCCTGACCTTGGAGTCGTGGCCATGCTCCGTCACCGACCAGTAGGCCGCCCACGGCGTATCGGCGCCGCCCGTGGGCGTGACTTGCGCATCGAAACGGTCGCCATCGGGGCCATTTGCGGTTCGTCTGAGTTCGATCTCCGCTTGCGCCGACTCGGTCGATTCGAGCACCGCCGACCCCCCGCGCCAACGCGGCCAATCAAGCCCGTCGCGCACCACTTGCGGCGTGTAGATGGTGGACAGCCGATTAGCGTGCGCGATCTCGTTCTGGCGCGTGGTGTGCAGCGGTGCCGCAAAACGGTCGACCCAACCGATGTAGTCCCAATAGCCGACGTGAAACGCCTGCACCACGGCGCCGCGCTTTGCGGCGGGCACTTTCAGGGTGGACAGCCAGCGATCGGCCGGCGGGCATGAACTGCAACCTTCGGAGGTGTAGAGCTCGATCACAGGCGTGAGCGTCGTGGATGAGTGCGCTTCGCAGCCGCCTGCAATCGCGAAGCCCGTCGTGACAAAAGCGCAAACGGCAAGACCGGCGGCAACCGGCAAGCGCAACCATGAGCCTCTGCCTTCCGGCCGCTCCGAAGACCGTTGCTCGCACCTTCGGGAAGCGGGCGCGGGAGACGACGACCAAGCGCCGGCATTCGAGCGGCGCGATGAGCAGGGGAGGGAAGACGGGTCAAGCTGTGGCATGTCGGGCTTTCTGCGTGAAATCGGGCACTTCATCGGCTGAATCCGGGGCCAGTTCTTGCGAATCGACTGCATTGCTGCGAAGCGGCCCAAGGGGTTCTTCCCACCGCCCGCGCCTACTGCGGCATCGGGCTGATTTCCCAATGCTGCTGCACCCGGCCCCGGCCGTCGACGCTTTCCAGATGCACGTCGAAACCCCAGAGGCGCGCGACGTGCTTGAGCACTTCGTTCGCGTCGTCGTTCAATGGTCGGTCGTTGTGCCGGGTGTGGCGCAACGTGAGCGCGCGGTCGCCGCGTACGTTCACGCTCCAGACCTGGATGTTCGGCTCGCGAAAGTTCAGGTCGTACTGGCGCGCCATGGCTTCGCGCACCTGGCGGTAGCCAGAATCGTCGTGGATGGCGGACACCTCCAGTTCACTGGCGGCGGAGTCGTCGTGGATGGCGAACAGCCGCATGTCGCGGATCAGGTGCGGCGAAAGGTATTGGCCGATAAAACTTTCGTCCTTGAAGTTGCGCATCGCGTGGTCGAGCGTCTTGACCCAGTCGCTGCCCGCGATGTCGGGGAACCAGCGATGGTCTTCCTCCGTGGGTTGCTGGCAAATGCGTTTGATATCGCAGTACATGCCGAAGCCTAAAGCGTAGGGGTTCAGACCGCCGTAGTGCGGATGGTTGACAGGCGGTTGGTAAACCACATTGGTGTGGGAGGTGAGAAACTCCATCATGAAGCCATCCGACAGTTGCCCGTCTTCGTACATGGTGTTGAGCAAGGTGTAGTGCCAGAACGACGCCCAGCCCTCGTTCATCACCTGCGTCTGGCGCTGCGGATAGAAATATTGCGCGACCTTGCGCACGATGCGCACGATCTCGCGCTGCCACGGTTCGAGCAGCGGCGCGTTTTTTTCGATGAAGTACAGCAGGTTTTCCTGCGGCTCTTCGGGAAAGCGCATATTTTTTTCTTCTTCGCGCTTGCCGGGTGCGCGGGGCAGGGTGCGCCACAAATCGTTGATCTGCCGCTGCATGTACTCTTCGCGCTCCTTGCGGCGCTCTCGCTCTTGCGCAAGCGACAATTTTTGCGGGCGCCGGTAGCGGTCGACACCGTGGCTCATGAGAGCGTGGCAACTGTCCAGCAGCTCCTCGACCGCATCCATGCCGTGCTTTTCCTCGCAGCGCGAGATGTAGGCGCGGGCGTAAACCAGGTAATCGATGATCGAGGACGCATCGGTCCACATGCGGAACAGGTAGTTGCCCTTGAAGAACGAGTTGTGGCCGTAGCAGGCGTGCGCGATCACGAGCGCCTGCATCGGCATCGTGTTTTCCTCCATCAGGTAGGCGATGCAGGGGTTGGAGTTGATGACGATCTCATACGCCAGGCCCATCTGGCCGCGCCGGTAGCTTTTTTCGGTGGAGATGAACTGCTTGCCGAACGACCAGTGGCGGTAGTTCACCGGCATTGCCACCGAGGCGTAGGCGTCGATCATCTGCTCGGCGGTGATCACTTCAAGTTGCACCGGATAGGTGTCCAGGTCAAAGCGGCGCGCGGTTTTCTCGATGGCCGCGTGGTAGGTCTCGATCAGGTCGAAGGTCCACTCGGAAGGACTCGGCAGGCGGCGCGCCGGGCCGGGCGCGGGAAGCGGCTCCTCGGCCTTGGACTCGAGCGAGGAGAACGTTCGGACCAGCCCCTCGTCCCTCGGCGGTTCCGGGTCGTTGTCTGTCGGTTCAGCGCTCATGTCGCTGGCACTCCCTTCTTGAACAGGTCGCGGAACACGGGGTAAATGTCGGACGGGGAAGTGATTTTCTGCATCGCGAATCGCGGACTGGAGTCATGCACCGCGCAATATTCTTCCCACAGGTTCTGGTTTTCCTCGGCCACTTGCACGTAAGCGTAGTAGCGACAGGCAGGCAGAATTTTCTCCGTCAGCAACTGGCGGCACACCTGTGAATCCTGCGGCCAATTGTCGCCGTCCGACGCCTGCGCGCCGTATACGTTCCATTCGCCGCCACGGTAGCGCGCCTGCACGATTTCGTGCATCAGCTTGAGCGCGCTCGACACCACCGTGCCGCCGGATTCGGTCGACTCGAAAAACTCTTCCTCGGTGACCTCGGCCGCCTGAGTGTGATGCCGGATGAAGATCACGTCGGTCTGCTCGTAGTGGCGCGTGAGGAACAGATACAGCAGGATGAAAAAGCGCTTGGCGATGTCCTTGCGGGATTCGTCCATCGAGCCGGAAACGTCCATCAGGCAGAACATCACGGCTTTGGCCACCGGCATCGGCACCTTTACCCGGTTGCGAAAACGCAGGTCGAACGGGTCGAGAAATGGGATGCGCGACAAGCGGCGTCTGAGCGCCTCGATCTGGGTCTTGAGCGCGGCCAGCTCGAGCTCGGGCACACCGCCGCTGTGCTCGGCAAGGCTCAACTGAAGCTCCAACTCCTCCAGTTCGCGCCGGGCCGGGCTGCCCATCGCGATGCGGCGCGCCAGGCCCATGCGCATCGAGCGCACTACATGCAGGTTGGTGGGAGTGCCTTCGCTGATGAAGCCGGCGCGGCGGGTTTTCCATTCTGGCGGGTCGGCGATCAACTGGGTGCGCACAAGATGAGGCAGCGCGAGGTCGTCGAAAAAATACTGCATGAACTCTTCGCGCGAGATGCGAAAGACGAAATCGTCCTCACTGATGCCGTCGGGCGCGCCGCCGGGACCCGAGCCGCCCGAGCCGCCACCGCGCGGCCGCCTGATACGGTCGCCGCGCACGAATTCTTCGTTGCCGGCGTGCACCATCTCGCGGATGCCGCCCGGGCCGTGACTGAACACCGGTTCGGACACGTCGCGCTTCGGGATCGCGATGTCTTCGCCTTCCTCCATGCCGCGGATGCCGCGGCCGGAGACGGCGCGGCGCACCACGTCGCGAATCTGCTCGCGGTAGCGCCGGAGGAACCGTTCGCGGTTGCCGATCGACTTGTTCTTGCCTGAAAGGCGCCGGTCGATCACATGGTGCAGCATTCGGTTCCTCCCTTCAGCAGCGCGCCGTCACGAACTCTTGCGCACCCGCAAATACCATTCGCATAGCAACCGCACATGACGCGGCGTGTAGCCCTTGTTGACCATGCGATTGACGAAGTCTTCGTGCTTCTTCTGCTCGTCGGTACTGGCCTTGGCGTTGAACGAGATCACCGGCAGCAGATCCTCGGTGTTCGAAAACATCTTCTTCTCGATCACGGTGCGAAGCTTCTCGTAACTCGTCCACAACGGGTTCTTACCTGCGTTGTTGGCGCGGGCGCGAAGCACGAAGTTGACGATCTCGTTGCGAAAATCTTTCGGATTGCTGATGCCGGCCGGTTTCTCGATTTTCTCCAGTTCGGCATTCAACGCAACCCGGTCGAAGCTCTCGCCGGTGTCGGAATCGCGGTATTCCTGATCCTGAATCCAGAAGTCGGCATAGGTGACGTAGCGGTCGAAAATGTTCTGACCGTACTCGGAATAGGATTCAAGGTAGGCGGTCTGGATTTCCTTGCCGATGAACTCAGCATAGCGGGTTGCAAGGCTCTCCTTGATCAGCGATAGATATTTTTGTTCGGTCTCGGCCGGAAACTGCTCGCGCTCGATCTGCTGCTCCAACACATACATCAGGTGCACCGGATTCGCCGCGATCTCCGACGAATCAAAATTGAACACCTTCGACAGAATCTTGAAGGCAAAGCGGGTCGAAATGCCCGACATGCCTTCATCGACCCCCGCATAGTCCCGATACTCCTGATAGCTTTTGGCTTTGGGATCGGTGTCTTTGAGGTTTTCGCCGTCATAAACCAGCATCTTGCTGAAGGTGCTCGAATTCTCCGGCTCCTTCAACCGGGTGAGCACCGCGAATTGCGCCATCATCTTGAGCGTTCCCGGTGCGCAGACCGCACCAGAAAGTGACGAATTGCGGATCAGCTTTTCATATATCTTCACCTCTTCGGAAGCACGCAGGCAATACGGCACCTTGACGATGTAGATCCGGTCCAGGAACGCCTCGTTGTTGCGATTGTTCTTGAACGCCTTCCATTCGCTTTCGTTACTGTGCGCCATCACGATGCCATCGAACGGAATCGCGCCGAAACCCTCAGTGCCCTTGAAGTTGCCTTCCTGCGTTGCAGTGAGCAACGGATGCAACACCTTGATCGGCGCCTTGAACATTTCCACGAACTCGAGCAAGCCCTGGTTGGCCAGACACAGCCCACCTGAATAGCTGTAGGCGTCGGGGTCGTCTTGCGCGTAGGTTTCGAGCTTGCGGATGTCGATCTTGCCAACCAGAGAAGAAATGTCCTGGTTGTTCTCGTCGCCCGGCTCGGTCTTGGCGATGGCATGCTGCTTGAGGATCGAGGGATGGCGCTTGACTACCTTGAACTGTCGCACGTCGCCGCCGAATTCCTCGAGCCGTTTCACGGCCCAGGGCGACATGATGCGCTGCAGGTAACGCTGCGGAATTCCGTACTGCGATTCAAGAATGGGCGTGTCTTCGGCATTGCTGAACAACCCGAGTGGCGACTCGTTCACCGGCGACCCCTTGATCGCGTAGAACGGCACTTCCTCCATCAACTGCTTGAGCCGCTCGGCGATCGACGACTTGCCGCCGCCAACCGGGCCGAGCAGGTAAAGAATCTGTTTCTTTTCCTCAAGCCCCTGCGCGGCGTGGCGGAAGTAGGCCACGACCTGCTCGATCGGCTCTTCCATGCCATAGAAATCCTTGAACGCCGGGTAGACCTTGATGACCTTGTTGCCGAAGATGCGCGACAGCCGCGCATCGTTGCGCGTATCGACCACCTCGGGCGAGCCGATCGCAGCGAGTATCCGCTCGGCGGCGGTGGCGTAGGCAAGCGGATCGCGCTTGCAGGTGTCGAGGTACTCCTCGAGCGATATTTCCTCTTCGCGCTTTTGTTCAAAGCGCGTGAGAAAGTTGCGGACTACATCCATGGAACCTCCTTCGTTGACGGCAGCCGACATGATTCGTCACCCTCCTTGTCGGCATCGATCCTGCCCTAAGCAAGGGCCAGACCTACAACCCAAAAAACATTCGCTTCAGGCCGATGCTCTCACAGGGAAGTAGACCGGCACAAGGGGAATTAGTTCTGCATTACCGCTGAAGTTGCGATCAAAAGCCATCCCGCGATCGCGTGACCAACGGGGAAGGGCAAGCGCTGCTGCAACGCCTTCGAACCATGCGTCAAGCGAGGTTTCGAGCACGCCTTGATGGCGCTGGTGCGAAGGCACACTGCCTCCCATGCAGCATGTCGCCGCGCGGGGTCAGCGTGAACTTCGGCGGTCCAGCAAGCGCCATTCACGCGAGGTGACGAATGCCGTCCTTCGAGTGTGGTGTCCCCACGCACCATCTCAACGAGGAATTGACCACGCGATGCTTGTTTTGGCAACCAGGTGAGTATCCGGCAATATCGCCGTGACGATACATCTGTCTAATTGATTGGTATAGAATTCGCCGCAACGCGGTT
Organism: Burkholderiales bacterium; assembly: GCA_039931475.1. Taxonomy (GTDB): domain Bacteria; phylum Pseudomonadota; class Gammaproteobacteria; order Burkholderiales; family Burkholderiaceae_C; genus JBBPYC01. The sequence goes on from JBDTRV010000041.1 coordinate 6,546, forward strand.
TAATCAAATGGCGGCAATTGATAATTGGCCGCCCCCGCGTCCCCGGCAGAGCTTTTTCGCCTGCCGTGATTTTTCACCATTGGTTCACTACTTACCCCGGAGACCTGAGAAATGGCAACGTACAAGGAACTGCTTGAGCGCAGACAGGCGCTGGACAATGAAATCGACCAGGCCCGGCAACACGAGCTGTCGGACGCGATTGCGCGCGCCCGCGCGCTGGTGGAGGAATACGGGTTGACGCAGACTGATGTTTTCGGCGCGGGCCGCAAAGGCCGCAGCAGCCAGGCCGGTCGCAAAGTGGCGCCCAAATACCGCAATCCGCTGACCAACGACACCTGGACGGGCCGCGGCCGGCAGCCCAAATGGATTCAGGGCAAGAACCTGAACGATTTTCTCATCAAGTAATCAAGGCCACGGGATAGCCGACGCATCCCGGATTGCATCGAAAGGCCCGCGGCCGCGCTGCCGGGCCAAAACTCTCAAGCCGTCGTTTTCCTGACCAAGCCATATCCGTCTGGATTTGCACTTTGCCAGCGCCATGCATCCTGGCACATGGTTTGCAAGTCGCGCTCAGCCCGCCACCCGATCAATTCGGCGGCGACATCTGGGTCTGCGTAACACGACGCAACGTCACCCGGCCGGCGCGGCGCAAATCGATGCAGCACCGGCCGGCCGCTGGCATTTTCAAACGCCTTGACCATTTCCAGCACGCTGTAGCCGCGACCGGTTCCAAGGTTGATCGCCGCGCAGCCGCCTTGTTGCCGATCCAGCCAGCTCAGGGCCGCCAAATGGCCGAGGGCCAGATCGACCACGTGGATGTAGTCGCGCACGCCGGTGCCGTCCGGCGTGTCGTAATCGTTGCCCCAAATGCTCAGCGATTCGCGCCGGCCGATCGCTACTTGCGCGACGAACGGCATCAGGTTGTTCGGCACGCCCCGCGGGTCTTCGCCGATCAGGCCGCTCTCGTGCGCGCCGACCGGGTTGAAATAGCGCAGGATCGCCATTCGCCACTCGGGATCGCTCGCATGTAGATCGCGCAGCATGTTCTCGATCACCAGTTTGGTCTGGCCATACGGGTTCGTGGCGGAAAGCGGATGGTGTTCCGTCAACGGTAGTCGCTCGGGGTTGCCATAAACGGTTGCTGAAGAGCTGAACACCAGCGATTTCACCTGGGACTCGGCCATCGCCTCGAGAAGCCGCAAGGTGCCAACCACGTTGTTGTCGTAATAATCGAGCGGCTGCGCCACCGATTCACCGACCGCTTTGAGCCCGGCGAAATGAATGACTGCCTGCGCGCCACTGCGCTCGAGTGCCGCTTTCAACGCGGCGCGGTCCCGGATGTCTCCTTCGATCAGCGCCAACTCCTTCCCAGTGATCCTCGCCACCCGCGCCAGCGCTTCGGGTTGACTGTTGCTGAAATTGTCGAAAACAGTCACCGCGTGGCCCGCTTTGAGCAGTTCGACGCAAGTGTGGGAGCCGATATAGCCGGCGCCGCCGGTCACGAAAATCATTTGAGTCACTGGGATGGGGTGGGCAAAAGTAAAAGGGGCGGCAGTGTCGTGATCGTGTCACTCGATTGTCGATCGACTGCTATTCCAATTATAGCTAGAAACGTCCTTCCCACGAGCGTAAACGAGGATTTTTACTATCAAATCGACTGACGGATAGGCCACCCGCAAGTGAACCCATCAGCCAAGGAACATCGTCGCGCGCATTGGCCGGCCGATGCTTCCATAATAGGCCGCATGTCCGCCGCCACGGAGTCCTCTCCCCTCCTGAAGGCCGAGTCAGCATTCGCGCCGCCCCCCGCCGCCGCCGCCTTGAGCGTCGCGGTGGTGATGCGTCGGCGCACCACCTCTAGCGTCGCCAGCCGATGGCAGCCGTGGCAATGGGAGTTGGCCGAGGTGCTGGCGAACGAACCGTCGTTCGGCGACCGTCCGCGCCTGTTGTACGAAGATGCAGATGAACAGCGCTGGCTGCATCCGGGCTTCACGGTCGAATTGTTCAAGGACGATGCGGAAGGCTATTACCTGAACCTCACCACGGACGCCCCGTGCTGGTTCGTGATGTGGCGGGTCGAAGAGGAACCGGCGACTGCGAGTGTGCCGATCGCGTTGCCGCAAGCCGTTTCGCTCAGCTATCACGACGCCGGGCGCTGGCTCGACTCGCAAGAGACCGTCGAGCAGGTCGATGCACCGCCGGCGGTTCTGCATTGGCTGGGCGAATTTACCGAGCGGCACTACGTGCCAGAGCCGAAACGACGCCAGCGGCCACAAAGCTTTCGCACTCTTTCCGATCGGTTCGGCAACCCGGTGTCGATTACCACCGACAAGCTTCGTAAGGGCGGTGGGGGCGGCGAGGGTGGCAAGGGCGGCGGGAACGGCGGCGGACGCGGCCATGGTTGAGCGCGAGCCTTCGCCTTCCGAACCCGCCGACGGCTTCCTGGACCGCTGGTCACGCCGCAAGGTCGACGCACGCAAGGGCGAACCGTTGGCCGACCAAGTGCCGACGCCGCGCCCGTTGGCAAGTGATGTCCCCGTGCCTGGCGCGAATCGGCAACAGCAAGCCGACCCCGAAGCAAGCCGCCGCGAATTCCCCTCCACAAAACAAGCGACGCTGCCAGCGCCGTCGTTGGCCGACGTGCAAGCACTCACAGCGCAGTCCGACTTCGCTCCATTCATGGCACGTGGCGTCACGCCCGCGGTTCGCAACGCCGCAATGAAGAAGCTGTTTGCCGATCCGCACTACAACGTGATGGATGGCCTCGACATCTACATCGACGACTACACCAAGACCACGCCGCTCACGACCGCGATGATCCGCACCATGACCAGCGCGAAGTTTCTCGGTTTGTTCGACGCGGAAGAAAAAGCGAAGGCGCAAAACGACGATGCCGACGGCGACAGCGCCGATCTCGGTGACGCCGCGATGCCGGCGCGTGCGGACTCGCAAGTCGCCGATCGGACTGGGCCGAGCGCCAGCTCGGACGACGCTGGCGCGCCGTCGAGGAACACTGCCGCTTTGAACCCGCCCGCGTCGCCCGACGCACTCACGTTCGCTGCCAACGCTGCCACCTCTGAGTCCTCTTCCAACACGTCCGATACTGCCGCTGGCTCCCTCGTTCCGCGCGATGCCGCGCCGACGCCGTCCGCATCCGGCAGGACGGAGGCGTGACCCGCCGAACCACGAAAGTGCGACCCGATTCATGACCACCCTGATCTGCGACTGCAACCGCACCATGCCGCTCGACCCTGACGCGCTTGGCGTCGCGTTGGGCGAGAAGCTGCCGCTTCACACCACCTTGTGCCGGCGCGAGGCCGCTGATTTCCAGAACGCCATTCGCTCCGGTCGGGAAGTGGTCGTTGCCTGCACGCAGGAGGAGCGGCTGTTCACCGAATTGGCAGGGCAGACCGAAGGCGCGACCGCGCCGATCCGCTTCGTCAACATCCGGGAAACCGGCGGCTGGGGCGCGCACGGCGCCAAGGCCGGCCCGAAGATCGCCGCGCTGCTGGCAGCGGCGCGCCTGCCCGAGCCGGAGCCGGTGTCCACCGTCGGCTACAAGAGCGCGGGACGGCTGCTCATCATCGGACCGCTCGATCAGGCCGAGCGTGCGGCGCGGCTGGTTGGCGAGGTGTTGTCTCCAACGATTTTCGCGACCGGCGGCGAAGGCATGCAGGAGCGAAAGTATCCGGTGCTCTCCGGCCGGATCGACTCATTGACCGGTTGGCTCGGCGCGTTCAAGCTGGACTGGTCGAACATCAATCCGATCGACCTCGACGCATGCACCCGCTGCAACGCCTGCCTCGCCGTTTGCCCAGAAGGCGCGATCGGCCTGGACTACCAGATCGACATGACGCGGTGCCGCGCGCACCGGGACTGCGTCACCGCTTGCGGCGCGGCGGCGGCCATCGATTTCAACCGGGCGCCGGCAAGCCAGAGCGAGCCGTTCGACTTGGTGCTCGACCTGCGCGACCAAGGCGCTTTCACCCAGCACGCGCCGCCGCA
>JBDTRV010000042.1:0-10535 GCA_039931475.1 Burkholderiales bacterium
TGAAGCTCCGGTGCTTGGCCGCTTGAGCCACGGCGGCCGTTGACAGGGCAGGACAAAGCAACGGTTTGCGAGCCGACGCGATGTCCCCGTCCGCAGCGGCTCGTTCCAGGTCAAGAGATGCACCCGCGCCACCGACCTGGAAAAGTGGCAACGGGCGTGTTCAGGGTTCGCGGCGCAAGCGCCACTGGTGATCCGTAAATAAATGCACCCAAGGATTGCCGCGCGTGTTTCCACTGATCGGGCAGCCCTGATGAACGACGCCTCATCGGACGTCGCCACCCACCAGGTCAAGCCTGGCGTGTCAATTGGGTTGTTCGCTTTTCCCGCTTCTTCCCGTTGAACATTCGCGCTACCACCACGCGAGACGGGGCCGTGGTCTGTCCGCTCGCGCCGTGACCCATAAGACCAGCGACACGCCGGCCGCCCATCAGGGCGAGCGACACACAACACAGGGTAGAGGTGCGAGGAAAGGAGCTTTCCAGGCACAGGCCAGCAGCGCGCATCACCGCGACAACTGTGGCAATCGAAGGTGATCCGTCAAGCGGATCGGTTCAAGGAAGGACTTCGCCACGTCTGGCGTGGCCGAGCTCTCAAGGATCTCGAGAAGCGGATGAAAGTGCGGGTCACGACCGCCAACGGCTGCTTAGCGGACCACGAGGCCGCCGGGATGCAACACCCGACCTGCTTGCGACCGAAAGGTCTTGCGGCAGGCACGCAAGGCTCAAAACGGATTTGAATTCACCGCAGGCGGGTATGTCAAGGGTCGTTGACAAAACAAAGTTCGTTCCAGCCGGCTCCAGCGCTGTATTCGCACAAAATTTCCAAAATCGCCAACCGCCACAAGGGTTGACAAACATTGTTCTTGGCCTCCAGTTGTCAACCTTGAAATTGTCGAGCCCGGCGCTCGCGCAATGATTCGGTCGCATCAACCCGACTTCGGTCGTTCAAAGCCACGTCCGTGGCTTTATCGCCCAGTAGCAACGTTCTGTTGGAGGTGGCCCAGAGCCACATGCCAGCCGCTCAAGTGGCTTTCGCCCACGGTTGACGCACGATTCACGATGGGTTTTTTGATTGAAATCGAACGTCCCGCATTTCATGCTTGGGCGCTTCATCAGCCTTTTCGAGAGCTGCGCAATGCCCCTCACCATCAGAGCCGTCGACGTCGGTTTCGGCAACACGAAGTTCGTCACTTCGTCTGCCTCGGGAAAAATCGAAACCAGTCACTTTCGATCCCTTGCCTTTTTCAGCGCATCGGAGAAAGCCGCAGATACTCTCGGAGGCAAGCGGCGCACCGTCAGCGTGCCCGTGGACAGCGTGTTCTACGAGGTCGGCCCCGAGGTCGAACTGGCGGCACACCGTTACCGGTCGCGCCCTCTACACGACGGCTACACAGAGACGGCCGAGTACAGGGCGCTCCTGGCGGGGGCGCTGCATTACATGAAAGCGGATGTGGTCGATCTGCTGGTGGTGGGTCTCCCGGTGGCGCAGTACCTGTCCAAGAGAGCCGCGGTGGAAAAGGCCACTACTCGGTCATTCGATGTCGGCAAGGGTCGGCGGGTCTCGGTTCGCCGCGTTTTGGTGGTGGCCCAGCCGCAGGGCGCGCTCTTCGAGTACGCGCAATCGGCAGACGATGCTCGTGTGGTGCAGGGCGCCAGAAATCTGGTGATCGACGTGGGATCGCGAACGTTCGATTGGCTGGTGACGTCGGGCCTGAAAGTGGTTGGACGGATGAGCAACTCAGTCGCGCGCGGTGTTTCCGACATCCTGATCGAGATCGCAGACCGGATCGGCAACGAGATCGGCGAGGAGTTCACCGACCTCGAGGCGGTGGACGAAGCCTTGCGTACGACGCACAAGTTGCGCATTTATCAGAAGGAGCATGACCTTCGGCGCTACGAAGGCGTCATCAAGGCGGTGACAGACCAGGCGGTCGATGCGCTGATGCAGCGCATGGACTCCACATACAACGTCGAGAACATCGTGCTGGTCGGCGGCGGCGCTTACCTGTTCAAGAAAGCGATCAAGCGACGGTTTCCGCGCCACAAGATCGTCGAGGTCGCGCAGCCGCTGTACGCCAACGTCCGCGGCTTCCAGCTGATGGGCGAGCAGTACGCGGTGGAGCATCCAGAGCTTTTCTGCGCCGGTGCACCCGCAACGGAACCGTCTCGAGCCGAAACGACATGAGCGACGCTCTTTTTGCGCAAGCTTCGATTCAGTTCCGCGTGACGGTAGGAGCTGAAGATGCGCCTGCGCTTTTCAATGCCTTGCACAGCATCAAGATCGCGCGCCGAAGGGTGCACCGCTTTCGTGAGCTCGCGATCAAGGGGCTGCTGCTCGAGCAACTGGGTGTGCAGGCGCTGGCGCCACCAGCCAGCGGTCAAGTGAAGGCCGACCGCCAACAGCTTCCAGAGCCTTTGTCCCATCGCACTTCCGTAAGCGTGAGCGATCAGCTTTCGTGGGGCGACGAGTAGGCTGAGCTACGACCAGAATTGCACTATGCGCGGGACGACAGACGACGACTTCGTGAGCGCCAGCGAACTGGCGCAGCTGGGATATTGCGAGCGCAAGATCCAGTTTGATCGAACGTTCAGCGAGCACGAGACTTCTGCGCAACGGCAGGCGCGCGACAGGGGTAACCGCGCGCACGAGTCGTTTTACAAGGAAAGCGGGCGAATTGCCCGAAGCAGCGCCACGCGCGGCAAGTGCTTCGTCGCAACTCATGTGCTCGGCGAGTGCGAAGAAACATTCGCGCTACGCGCATTCCGCGACTTGTACTTGAGGCGATCCGTTGCAGGGCGCTGGGTCGTCGGAGCCTACTACAGGTTTTCGCCTTGGCTCTGCCGCCAGTTCGGTCGACGCCGGCTGCCGTTGGCCATTCTGCGTCCGCTCCTCCTCTTGGCGGGCCGGTTGGCCGCGCGCGCCAATGCATGGCGCACCGGAGGCGGGAATTGACTGATTGGATCGCTCTGTTCGTAGTCGTGTTGCTTGCGCCTGGCGCGCTGTTTCTGTTCGCGCGGTGACGCGATGGGCGTACCGGCCAGCAAGGACTCCCAGCCGAACACTTCGGTGCCGAGCTGGCGTACGCCGAGACGACCTTCAAATCGGTGCGCCTTGCACTTGTGGCCAGGCTCGATCGAGCCTACCGGACTCGCGACGGAATTGTCCTGGTTGAGTTGAAAACAAGACGCCGGAACAGACCCTTCCCTTCTGACGTCATCGAGCTGTCGGTTCAGCGTGTGGCCTTGCAGGATGCAACTGGCGAGCCGGTTTCCAGCACCGCGTGGGTTCTCGTCGATCGAAATGGAAGCAGGCAATCGCATCGGGTGAACTTGCTCAGCACCGAGAAGGTGGAACGGCTGCGCGCGCGGTACGACGATTTAGCAAGAGGAGACGCGGCGCGGCCGAAACCAGCGCGAACAATGTCGCAGTGCGCAAACTGCGGTCACCGGCAAAGATGCGCTGCCAAATTCGGCGATCGCGGATAGGCCGACCTACCGAGGATGGCGCTGTGCCCTGCGGCGCATGCGTTCTTGCGTTACCCGTTGACCGACGGTGCCAATCAGGAAACATGCCCCAGACGGAGGCCGATCCGGTCAATAGCGGTCCAAGCACTTCGGGTAAGAGAAGAGCCAACAGAAAGCTCGGCACAGTGGTTTTCATCAACAGCTGGTCGCACCCGTGGGCGATCCGCGTGAATGACGCTTCGTCCAAGCCGCGCAGTTCACCCGGTGTTGCTTTCGCAACCAGGTACGCCGCGAGAAAAGGTACAGCCCAGACTGGCGCTCTGTTCGGAGACATCGTGCCCACGGCGGGAATCGGAGCTATCGCAGCTGCGGCTGGACAGCCAGCGCCTGCCGAACAGCATTGACCGCGATGTCCTGAAGGCTGCTGGTGAACATTGAGGCAGCGCTGGCAGCCGGGCCGAGATCGTAGGCTTTGAGCCTCCACTTCGCCTGAACGTACGAGTCCAGTGTGTTGATTTCGTCCACCAACCCGAGATCCTTGGCTTCCTGGCCGGACCAAATCTCGCCCGTCCCAAGATCGACGCCTTTGGCAAGTTTCTCGCCGCGCTGCGCGGTGACCTCGGCGACGAAAACCTGCCCCATCTTGCCGACCAAGGCTTGGGCCTTCTCGTCCATCTCTGCAGTCAACGGCGCGAACGGGTTCAGAAAAGCCTTGAGCCGGCCAGAGGCATAGGTCCGCTGCGATACGTCAAGCTTGGCAATCGCTTGATCAAGTCTCCACGACTCCATGATGGCTCCGATCGAACCCACGAGGGAGTACTTCCCTGCGATCACTTCGTCAGCCTGCGCCGCGATCATGTAGGCGGCGCTCGCGCCGATGTTGTTGATGATTGCCACGACTGGTTTGGGGTGGCTCGCCTTTAGTGAGCGGAGGGCAGCATTGATGCGTTCGGCCTCGACCGGCGCACCGCCCCCGCTGTCGATCGAGAGCGCGATTGCCTTGACATTCGGGTTTTCGAAGGCCGACTTGAGAATGGGAACGATGTTGTCGGCAGACGCCCGCTCTTTAGATCCGATGGCGCCTTCTATTCGAACGACGCCCACAACGTCGCCCCATGGGCCCCACTTGTAGCCTGCCGAACCAAGGAAAATCAGGAAGTAGACGATGCCCAGCAGGGCGGGAATGCCGAACAGAATTCCCTGCCATGCCATTCGCCAGCGCCGCTCGGAGCGGCGCTCTGCCGCGGCTTGGCGTTGCGCCGTCTCAAGCGACTCGCGCTGGCCGCGCATTTCGCGCATGAGTTCCAACAGGAGATCGGGGCGCGCTGGCGCTGCCGCGTCAGGCAACATTGACTCCTTTCTGATCCCGGCCTCGGCGTCTTGCATAGTGGCACTCCTTTAATGATTGCGGCAGAATCAGAACGATTGCGAACTGTCAATGCAAATGCGCCTGGCGAGACTCTGAGATGAGTCTGTCCAAGGCGATTTGCAGGCTCGGGATGGCGGCGCAGCATTGCGTGCGCCTGGAAAGAAGGGGAATCATCGTGCGTGTTGGCGTTGCGGCTTGCGGGGCGTTGATTTGCGGATCCATAGCTGCTTGGTTTGGTCACGAGGTCGAACCAAACGGAGCCTCGCACGTTGTGTTTGATTTTTTGTTCTGGGGGGTGCTGGCGGGCATCGTCCTCATTGCCCTGCGTATCAATACCGGTGGTCGATCGCTGAATGGAAGAGCCGATAGCGATGAGACTGGTGATCCGTGGACCGACGAGCATGGCGTCCACCACTACTTCGGCGATGCATTTGACAGGATCAACAGTCCTGTCCCAGGCGCCCACGACCGGCTCGATGTCTGAGCCATTCTTATGGCGCCACATTGGATTCGTTTTGCTTGAAGTTTCCAGATAGCTCTGATTTCGTATTTGCGTTGCCGTCGAGTGCCTTGCTGACTTCCGACCGCGTGTTTCCAAAATCATCGCGCAGCTGCCGGGCGTTTTGCATCATTTGAGACTTCTTGGACGTCACCGTGCCGTCGGTAGATCGGACGATTTCGTTGCGCGCCTCAAAGTCGTCGCCTGCTCGCGCGGCCTGGTCCCGCAGTTGAGCTCCGCTGCTACTGATTTCGCGCCGTATGGCACTTGGCGAATGAGCTGAAACGAGCCGCCCTTCAGCGATGCCAACTGCCGTCGGCGCTCCAGCGCGGACCGACCTCGCATTTGCCGTACCTGCCCCGTCCACAACCCCCGGCGCCAACGCTGGATCGCTTATCCGGCTGAAATTGTGGGCAGCATTGACCTCGTCGAATGTTGAGGGCAACGCCGATCCCGTGGAGAACCGGTGGGTCGGAGGGAGTGCATGGCTTGCCAATTCGCTGGCCATCGCGATCTGAAGCGCCTGACTACCCGAGCCGTACTGCGCTGCGAGGTCGTAGTAGCGGCGAACGAATGGTGAGTTCGCTGGGAGCTGAGAAAGGTCGATAGAGATCGATTCGCCTGATTCGTAAGAGGTAGCAAGGCGCTGCGCAACCGCTTGGCGGTCAGTGAAGCTGGCTTGGGCGCTCTCGGTGCGTGCCGTGGTTGCCGACAGCCGCGATGCCAGTTCTTGTCCATCGCGCCCCTCGGAAGACACGGCTTGCAGGAAGGCGGAGTCATGAGACGTTCTGTCGGCGAACCTCTTGAACTGACCGCGTTGTTCGGTGGTCAGCTGACTGGCAATCTTCTGGTCGCCATCCGTGAGATTCGAAGAAAAGTTTTTGCCGGCTTTCGCATCCGCGCCTGCTTTGATCCCGATCGAGCCGCCAATGCCTGCGCCCAATTCAAAGCCGACCTTCGAGACTTGGGATTTGCTCACGCCAAGCGATTGCGCAACCTGCTGCGACAGGGCATCGAGTCGATCCGCGGACTGGCCGATCTCCTCAAAGCCAGACGTGCCGTGTCCCGAGGAACTGCGCGTCAAGAAAGACTTGGAACTGGCTTTGCTCAAGGTCTCGACCAACGCCGAGGATCTTTGCTGTGATGCGGCGACCATCTCCGAATGCGCTGCCTCCGCGGCCTTCGAAGCCTCCTCGACCGCCGACTTGGACACGCGGGACGAAACGACATTAGACACAGCCCCTTCGTTCCTCAGATACGAGATCGCCTGCGCGCCGGAGGCAGTAGTCGTGCGCCAATTTCCTTCGGCATCCTGAGTGCGCTGCACGAACGGGTTGGAGGTTGTGGGCGTCACCATCCGCTGGTCCATGCTGACGTTGCCAAGGCTCAGATTTCCGAGCGCAGCGCCAGAAGACGCATTCCCGATGATCGACTGGAAGCCTTGCAGACCCCCGAACATCGACGCGCCGAAATTGACAAGTCGATTCGCCATCGCATAGGCCAGCATCGGAATCCCGATCACCAGGTAGGAGACGACGGCCTGGCCAGAAATCGCGTTCGAGTAGATCGGCCCGGCGGTCTGGAGCGACAAGGCTTTCACGCCTCCTCCAACCTCGGCCGCCGCCGCCTGATCGATGTTCGCGTAGATCGTCGCCATGTAGTTCAGGATGGCAAAAAGCGGCGGCCACAGCTGGATCGATACCAAGGCCACGGCGTAGCCCGCAAACATGGTGATCGTCGTCCGGCCGCTCGTGAGAAAGAGCATCAGCACGATCAGCGGGAACACCGCGTAGCACAGCGCTTCGGCAACGTTGCGAACAACGGGAAGCGCCTGTTCGGCGATCTTGGCGCCATTGATCCAGGCCGCGTTCTGCGCCGCCGTCGCGGAGGCTCTGCCTGTTGCGAGCATCATGCAGGACGGATCGTTGACCTGCTGGCAACTCATCTCCGCCGAATCGTTGATCGCGTTGACCATCGCGTTCTGCTTGATGATCCCGGTCGCGGTGGCGGCCGACGATGCAATTTGGCTGCTGATGTAGGCATCCGTGACCTGGCTGGCCAGCGCCGCTTGAGCCGCCGCCGGCGCCAGTGAAGGGTTGAGCTTGCGACTCAAAATGTTGTTGATGGACGTGATGGCGCCTGGGAGGCGTCCATTGATCGAGGCATACACAGCGGGACAGGTATTCGTCGTGACGCCGGTCGCGGTCGTGACGATCGTGAACCGTGCAGGGTTGGTCGTCGCCATGAGGCCCCAGACGTCGTCGCTTCGCGAAAACGTGGCCGGATCGATCGTGCCGTCGGCGATGTCATAGGCCGTGCAGTTGGACACGAAGTTGATGAGGTCGGTGCGGAGCGCGGGATCAGGCAAAGAGGTTCGCCGTGTCTCCTGAATCAGTCGCGAGCCGAACATCAGCCCGTTCTGCTGATACCGCAGCTCGTGCGGCAACGCTCCAGGACCGGGAATGGTCTGGAACGCCGTTTCGAAAAGCTCGGTGAGCGAGTTGCCGATGGTGCTCGTCAGACTGCCAAGCGCAGCCATCCCGAAGGGTACGTTCGCCACCACTTTGACCGGACCGCCGCCGGTCTTGTCGACGATGCCCACGTTGACCTTGGGCACGAACAGCACGCCGTAGACCAGGACGACCGAGACGAGCCACTTCCACCCCTGGAGCTTTTCGGGGGCGAACATGTAAGCCACCATCGCCGCGACAAAGCCACAAAACACGACGGCAGCGAGCGCCTGCCGATACGAGCCGGCGCCCATGATCGCGGCAACGGCGTTGAAGATGCCGAACAGGCTGTCCGAGTTGTGGTACGCGTACACCTCCCACATGATGGCCTCCGGTGCGAGCCGCTACTGGATCGCCACGCGGGAATGGCCGAGCATTTCCATCACGCGCGAGGACATGCTCATGCGAAGGTTCCGCTCCAGCCGCTCAAGGTCGTTGGCGACCGTAGAGATCGAAGCGACCTTCGAATACATCGCAGTCTTTTCCTGCTGGAGCCTGCTGAGAAATGCGTGTGCGTCTTGGCGCTGACGATTCGCGTACTCCTGCTGCTTCGTGTTGAGCTTGTGCTGCTTCATCAACGCTGAAAGGGCGACGTTGGCGAACTGGTGCAGGAACGTGAACGCGTAGTCGGCCGCGATGACCTCGCGATAGTTCGCGATCATGGTGTCGGCAAGACCAGAGCCGGGAATGGTGTTCCCCACCGACAACATGCGCCAGACGGGAATGCTGGTCGTATTGACAAAGCCGACAGCGTTGGAGTTGTTTGCGATCGGCGTGCGCGTCCTGATGTTGTCGGAGATCGTGCGCATCAGATCTTCGACCTTCTTGATCAACGATTGGTGCACATAGCTGTTCGAACGGGTCACGACGTCGCAATCGGTGTAGTTGTTACAGCTCAAGAGTTGAACATTCACGTTGCCGCTGCCGGCGTCGTTCTGGCCCGACAGCAACTGAGCGACCGTCGTGATGCTTGGCCCGACGTAGTCTGGATCGCGATCCGCACTTTCCTTTGGAAAAATCACGGCACCGACGACGCTCATCACAAACTCCCGCCCTTGGTCGTCAAGCGTGTCGATTGTCTTGAGCGCTTGCCACGTGAAGTTGCCGACAAACGGCAATGGATCCTTCACGTTCGGATCGGTGCTGGACCGCGCCGAGGCAAGGATGCTGGTGCTGTTGGTGGCACATTGGCGCTTTGCATCCTCGATGTCGGTTGCTGTCCCCATCGCCATCGCGGCCTTCTGGCACCCGCGCTGCGAGTCGTACCCGATCGCTTCGGCCGCGGAGCTGACCAATGCCGTTGCCGTTTCGCATGAATTGATGCGAGCGTTGTTGATCCACGTCTCCAGCCCCTTGGCCCATTTGGTCAGCCCTCCAAGTAGCGGCGATACGGCTTCCAGCGCAAGCTGAAACGCGATACCGGGCAGGGCTGCGGTGATGTTCTTGAGCATGTTCTTGAACTCGGCCGCCGAGATATGCGAGAAGGAACCGCCGAATACGTCGATACCGCCACACCCGCCTTTTGCCGAAGGAAACTGAATGGCCGCGAGTTGATAGGTCTTGTTCGGCGAGCGCAGGAACAGGCTGCCGCCGGTGTAGGTATTGAAGGTCTGGCCCTTGAAAGCGCCCGGCGCGGTGTAGTTGCCGATCGTCCCGAGGTTGCTGAACATGCTGTTGACTTCACCATTCAAGTCGGCAGCTTTGATCGGCCACGCGGAGAGGAGCATCGATGAGATCGCAACGGCGCTCACGCCACGACGAAGAAGGTTTCGCATGTTCATGTGTGCCCCTACTTGAAGGTCAACTGCCGCGTTGCCGACGGAACGATCGCGTCAGCGCCGGGCGCTGCCACAGTGGAAATGCGCTCGACCAATTGGGATTCCGACAGCACGCCGAAGCCGATCGGCGTGATCTTTCCGGTGAACGGCTCGGCCAGGAACACCGCAGGAACCTGTGTGACTTGCAGCGTCCTCGAGATGCCGTTGTCGCGCCGGAACTGGGGGAAATTCGGAAGTCCGCCGCCGTCGACGCTGATCGGAACGATCTGGATGCCGTGCCGCGCCTGAAACGCTTCCAGCGTTGGTGCGAACGCGTGGCAGTACGGGCAGTCCGACCGGAAGAAGAAGAAAAGCACGTGGGTCTGCGCGAGGTTGGCCAACGACTGGCTGCGCTCTTGCGCCTGCGTCCGGTCGAACACCTCGATCGCCCGCGCATTGACCGGTCTTCCCTGTTGCGTCATGTCCAGCGAAGGCGTTGCCCATGCCACCCGTTGCGCGACATCCGCGAAGTACGAAGCCTGGCGAACAACGCTTGCCTCTAGCTCCATGTAGCGACGGACGTTGTCCTCGGTCGGCCGCATGATCGCGATGTTCCGGTAGTGTTCAAGCCGCTTTTGCAGCTGCTCGAACTCGACCAGCTCCGGGGCCCGCTTCGGGGATTGAGTGACAGGCTGCACGGGGGGGTTCAAAGCAGCAGCTGGTTTGGGGGCCGGCTTTGCCGGGGGCGGCGCGATCTGCCGGGCCGGGTCTTCATAGAAATGCCAGCCGCGACGATGCTCGTCCCAGAACGGCGTCCGGGGCGTTTCGCTGTCCGCCAGCGAATCGAGGTCATCCTGCTGGGCGAGCGCGATCGCCCCTTGCTGCAGCGCGCACGTGATGACGAGAGCGCGGAGAACGTATTTCATCGTCGACTCC
>JBDTRV010000043.1:0-10438 GCA_039931475.1 Burkholderiales bacterium
TGTCGCGCAACGATCCGGTGTCGGGCCTGCGGATTTTTCGCTCGGCCGGCGCCAATCAGATCAAGTTGCAGCGCGGCGTGTTCACGCAAGGACGGCCGCCGTTTGGATATTTGCGCGCGCTAAGGGCGCACTTGTTTCTCTCGGCCAACGCGGAGGACGTGCGCGAGGCGTTGCTGGCGGGTTTCCCGGCCGCGCGGGTGTTGGTCGAGTCGGTTCATGCGGGCGACGCCTGGCCAAACGAGGTGCGGATCGCATTCGACGGTGATGCGGTTCTGTTTTCCGATGAAGCCGAGCAGGTGTTTCAGGCCGGAGGGCTCGATGCGTTCGTGCAGCACGAATCCGCGAAGGCCGCGCAACCACTGCCTGACGGCCCGTTCAAGCCGCTGTTGTTCGCGCTGCACCGCCTGCAGCAGGCCGGCAATCCTGAAATGCGCATCCGCACCGCGCTCGTCACCGCGCGCAGTGCGCCCGCCCACGAACGCGCGATCTTCACCTTGATGAACTGGAACATCCGCGTCGATGAAGCGATGTTTCTGGGCGGCCTGCCCAAGGGGGAGTTCCTGCGCGAATTCGAGCCGGATTTTTTCTTCGACGACCAGATTGGTCACGTCGATTCAGCCGCGCTGCATGTGCCGGCCGGTCATGTGGCAGGCGGGGTGGTCGGTTTGGCGCCAGTCAACCGGCCTTGGTGATTCCATTTCCAGATCAATCGTGAACGCGAAGGCCAAGCGCGGACAGTACTTGCTTACGGCAAGCGAAGCCGACAAAGTGCGCGGTTGATCTGGGAATGGAATCAGGCTGCTGCGAGCGCCGCCGGCCGCGTGTGCGAGCCGGGCCGACGCTGACCAAGCCACTGGCCGAGAGAGTCGGCATCGAGCGGTCTGGACAGCAGGTAGCCCTGCATCTCATCGCAACCCTGATCCCGCAGGAACTTGGCCTGCCGCTCATTCTCGACCCCTTCGGCCACCACCTTGAGCCCGAGGCCATGCGCGAGCGCGATCACCGCGATCGCGATGGCGCTGTCCTCGGCATCGTCCGGTGTGTCGCGCACGAAGGAGCGGTCGATCTTGAGCGTGTCGACGTTGAAGCGCTTCAGGTAGCTGAGCGACGAATGGCCGGTGCCGAAGTCGTCGATCGCGACCTGCACGCCCATTTCGCACATGCTGGCCATGATGCGCAGCACGCTTTCGCTGTCTTCGATCAAAATGCTTTCGGTCAGCTCCACTTCGAGCAGCGTGGGGTCGAACCCAGTCTCTTGCAGAATTCGCGCGATCTGCTCGAGCAGGTCTTGCTGCCGGAACTGGCGCGCCGACAGGTTCACCGCCAGCGACATCGCGGGAAGCCCGGCGAGCTGCCAGGCCATCATTTGCTCGCAGGATTGGCGGATCACCCAAAGGCCGACCGGCACGATCAGGCCGGTTTCCTCTAGCAGCGGAATGAAGCGGTCCGGCGGCACGAGCGCGGCAGCTGCCGGCTGCCAGCGCAGCAGCGCTTCGACGCCGGTGATGGTGCCGGTTTTGAGATCGGCCTTGGGTTGATAGTGCAGGCGGAACTCGCCGCGCGCCAGCGCATGGCGCAGGCTGACCTCGAGCGCATGGCGTTCGCTGGCGTCGGTGTTGAGCGACTGGTTGTAAAAATAGTAGGTGTCGCGGCCCAAATCCTTGGAGCGGTACATCGCCATGTCGGCCTGCTTGATGAGGCCGTCCAGATCGGTTTCGTCGTCGGGATAGAGCGTGATTCCGATGCTCGCCGTGACGAACAGCTCGTTCGGCCCGACCTGGATCGGCCCGGCCAGCGCGGCCAGCACGCGCTCGGCGATCGCCGCGGCGCCATCGGCGCTGCCGATGTCTTCGGCAAGCACCGTGAATTCGTCGCCACCAAGCCGGAATACGTCGCGCCCGACCGTCAGCCCGGTCGCGCGCGCCAGCGAGTCGGTGTCGCGCAGGCAACTGGACAACAACCGCCCGACTTCGACGAGCAGCTTGTCGCCGATCTCATGCCCGAGGCTGTCGTTGATCGTCTTGAACCGATCGAGATCCAAAAACAATAGCGCGAAACGCTTGCCACTCCTGCGCGAACGGGCCATCGCCTGCTGCAAACGGTCGCGGAACAGGCTGCGATTGGGCAGGCCGGTCAGGCCGTCGTAATTGGCCAGATGCGACAGCCGGGCCTCGTGCTGGCGCCGCTCGGTGATGTCGCGCACGATGCCGATGCGCTGCGGCTGCCCGGTGACCCGGGTTTCGTTGACGGTGAGGTCGACCGCAAATTCCTGCCCGTCGCTGCGCCAGGCGATCGTTTCGCAATATTTACCTGAAAGTTCACCGCCCCAGCCAATACCGCCCGGGCTTTGCAGCAGGCGATCGAGCGGCAGCGACGCGATGCGCGCCGCCGTATAGCCGAACATGCGCGCCGCCGCCGGGTTGCACGATAGCACGATGCCGCTCGGGGTGAACATCACGATGCCCTCGACCGCATGCTCGAACACGATGCGCAGGTGCGCTTCCGCCTCCTCGCGGGCCCGCCCTTCCTTGCGCTGCAACTCGGCCAAGGTGCGGCGCAGCGCGCGCAGCGGCAGCAGTCTGAGGGAGGCGTAGATGGCGGCGCCCAGCAGCGCCGCCAGAGCCGCAATGCCCGCGGTATTCAGCAGAAGCGGCGCCAACGAGCGCTGCACTTCGACGCTGCCGACCGGCCCGTCACGCGTGAGCAGCGGCGCGGTGCGGACCAGTGTCGGCCACGAGTCGGCCTCTCCGTGCTCTTCGATCACCTGACGGCCGAGGTCGAGCACCGCGCGCCGCTCGGGCAGATCGCTGGGCGCGAGGTCGGCTTCGATCAGCCCGGCCACGTTGTCGCGCCAGTTGCCGGTGGCGTTGGCGACCGCCTGGCTCATGAAGGCCGCATGCAAGCGTGCCGCCATCACGCTTTCGCGTTCTTCGGCCTGGACCGCAAGCCAAAGGTAGCCGGCCGGCATCGACAGCGCCACGATCAGCGCGATGGTGCCGGCGATCCAGCCGATCAGGCTGGCAAGACGCGAGACGTCGTGCCGCCCGCCCGGCTCCGGCGGCCACACCGATGCCGGGCCAGCGGACGGCGTTTCAGCGTGGAAGAGCGCGGACACTTTCGTCAAGCTCGGAGCGCAGGATGTAGCCGATCGCGTTGCGATTGGTCGACACGATCCGCTTCATTTCGGCGTCGGCCTTCACCGTCTTGGGCGGCAGCCCCTTGCCGGTGAAGATGTGCTGCGCCCAAATCGCACTGATGGTCGCGGGCCGCTTGCCGAGCACGGTTTGCGCGAATGCGTTGCGCGTGTCCGAGTTCTCCATCTGATCGAGCGGAAACACCGGCGAGCCGTCCGGCCAGCCCTGGATCGCGCCGCTGTAGACGTTCAGCACGAACGCCTGGTCCACCACGTTCGGGTTGTACTTGTTAACGATGACGACGACCTCGTCGCCGGTGGCCGCCGCCGCCGCGGTGGCGCCGGCGGCCAGGACCAGCAACGACAGCAGCAACGTGGCCCAGCAAGCGAGCGACCGGGCGATGCCGCGCCTGGCCATACTGTTTTTGGAATGAGAAATATTGATGGCGGCCATGTCAGAACACCCTGTCGTAGCTGACGGCGAGCAGCCGGGCGTTGCCGCGCGGTGACTCATAGCCGGGTTTGGATTTGTCGCGCCAGTCGGCGTACTGAATCTTGACTGCGCTCGAGGGATTGATGTCGTAGCGCAACAGGAACGACCAGGTGCGATGCCCTTCGTCGCCGCCGGGCACGACCAGTTTTTCCTTGTAGCGGCTGTAGGTCAGCATCGGCAGGAAGGAGCCGATGCGATAGCCGATCGCATGCATCCGGGCGCTGTCGCTGGCTCCGACATCCCTCTCTTGCGTGCGGTTGATGTAGAGCCACTCGGTGCGGCCGATCAGGTTGCGCCAGTCGGCGGACATGGAAACACCGCTGATGTACTCGCGATAGCGATCGCCAAAGGCGCCCACGCCACCGCCACCCGCGTTCGCCTCGCCCGCTTCCGGCCCGAAATTGCGCTGCTGCACGTCGGTTCGGATGTGAACGACCCTGGCCTCGAACCAGTCACGGGAGAGCTTCAATTCAGCCCCGCCGATGTTGCTCCAGCGGGTGTCGGTGCGCGAATGCTTGCCGTTGTAGAGCTTCCAGTAACGCGAATCGCGCACGGTTTCGCGGCCGGCAAACAGGTTCAGGCCGGCGAACCAGTCGCCATAGCGATCCCGGTGCAGCACGCTCACGCCGTTGAAGTTCACTGTGTCCCAGCCGTAGAGCTGCGGCGGCAGATTGATCCAGGGGTAGGCGAAGCCGACGTCCTGCACCTCCGAATAGGCGAGCAGCGGCAGGCGCTTGCGGCCCACCTGCACCGTCCAGGTGCTGGTCAGGTTGGCGGTGGCGTAGAGCCATTCGAGATTGCCCTTGCCATTGGCCGCGCCGCGCGAGACGACCTGCGCCGTGAGCGAGTAGCGGCCGTCCGCCACCGATGCCGTACCCTGCAGCCCGAGCCGGCTGTCCGGCCCGACGCGCACACGGCCTGACTCGTACACGCCGCCACGCGAAAAATCGGAGATGTAGCACGGGCAATTCCAGCCCAGATCGGTTTCGGGGTCATGCGTGCCGCCAAGCACCTTGCCGGCGGCGGCGGTCAGGAAGCCCGATCCGTTGAACTGGATGCCCGCGACCTCCGCTGCAGGCGCAGCGCAGCACAGCGCGAACCAGAGCGTGGCGCAGGCGGCAACGAAGCGACCGATTTTCATGCGCGCAATCGTACGAGGGACTTGAGCGAACTCTCCGTCTGCTGGCGCGCCTCGGCGCCGGTCTGCGTGCGGTATTGAACGATACCGGGACGTTTCATTGCGCACGGAAGCCGGAAGTGACCGCCCCTCAGTCCCGTTCCGGCAAAAGTGCCAACTTCAGGAACACTACTCTTTCTGTAGCTAACAACGTCCATGTAACGAGCGTGAAGCGCGTCTTTTTGTCAGAAATTTCGATCCCAGCTCTTCAGTTCGGCGACCCGGGTTAGGAGCCTCGAAGTTCGCGCGCGCTTTTTTGCGAAAAGGGCAACGGCTTGCGCCATGAAAAAAGGCTGCGTGTTGGCACGCCTCGGTTTCCATGGCGCTTGAGACGCCTGAAAACTACAGCGCCGCTTCTTGCGACGTCGGCTCGGCGTTCTTCACGCATTGGCGGTACTTGCCGTTCTGCCAGCAACCGCCGGCAAAGACCGCGCCGGTGGCGAAAGTCAGGATGAGGGTGAAAGCGATTTTTTTCATGGCGTGAGAGTGCGGTTGGCTTGATCGCCGCCGGTTGTCAGCGGACTTGGGCAAGAGTAAAACAACATCTTGTTACGCCGCGTGCCAAATTCCCGAATCAGGCGCGCCGCTACGATTCGCCCACCTTTCACCGACCGCATCCCGACCCGCTCATGACCGACTCCACCCGCTGGCAGACCCTAAAAACCCAGACCGGGCGCATCTGGGCGCTGTCGATCCCCTATTTCCAGTCCGACCAGAAATGGAAGGCGCGCGGCCTGCTGCTCGCCATCGTGCTGCTGAACCTGGGCGCGGTTTACATGCTGGTGCTGCTCAACGAGTGGAACCGCGTGTTCTACGACGCGCTGCAGAACAAGCAGGCCGACGTGTTCTGGGCGCAACTGTGGCGCTTTTGTTATCTGGCGTTCATGTTCATCGTGATCGCGGTCTATCGCTTCTACCTGACGCAACTGCTCGAGCTGCGCTGGCGCGAATGGATGACCGACCATTACCTCAAGCGCTGGCTGTCGAACAACGCCTTCTACAAGATGGAGCTGGCACGCTATACCAGCTTGGCCACCGGCACCGCCAACGCCGGCCAGAGCGCGCCGGACAACCCTGATCAGCGCATTCAGGAAGATCTGTTCCTTTTCACGAGCTACACGGTGTCGCTGTCGATGGGGCTGTTGAACGCGATCGTGACCCTGGTCAGCTTCGTCGGCATTCTGTGGACCTTGTCGGGCAGCTTCACGTTCGAGCTCGGTGGTTCGAGCTTCACGATCCCGGGCTTCATGGTCTGGATGGCGCTGCTGTACTGCGCAGCCGGCAGTCTGCTGACGTACTACATCGGCCGGCCGCAGATCGCGCTCAACTACCGGCAGCAGCGCTTCGAAGCGGATTTCCGGCATCACATGACGCGGGTGCGCGAATACAGCGAGGCGATCGCACTGGATCGTGGCGCGCAGGTGGAACGCGGCCACCTCGACCTGCGCTTCACCTCGGTGCTCTCCAACTACTTGAAGCTCATCAAGGCGCAGAAGAACCTGATCTGGTTCACCACCTTTTTCAATCAAGCCGCCACGGTGTTTCCGTTCGTCGTCGCGGCGCCGCGCTTTTTCTCGGGCGCGATCCAGCTCGGCGTGCTGATGCAGATCGCTTCCGCATTCGGGCGAGTGCAGGATTCGCTCTCGTGGTTTGTCGACAACTACCCGAACCTCGCAGCGTGGAAAGCCACGACGGACCGGCTCACCAGCTTCGAGGCCGGCATGGCCGCGCAGGCCAAGGTGCTTGCGTCGTCGCAGGTGGCGAGCACCGGCGCGGTCGAGGCGCACGACCTGACCTTGGCACTGCCGACTGGCGCGGTGCTGCTCGATCACCTGTCGCTCAAAGCCGAGCCAGGCGACCGGATTCTGGTCAAAGGTCCGTCGGGCAGCGGTAAGTCAACGCTATTTCGCGCGCTAGCCAGCATCTGGCCGTTCGCGCGCGGCGAGATCGCGCTGCCGGAGCGGTTCGAGCAAGAGGCCGTTTTCATTCCGCAGCGCCCGTATTTCCCGAACGGTCCGCTGCGCCACGCGCTGGCCTATCCCGAACCGGCGAGCCGCTACAGCGATGCGGAACTGGATCGCGCGTTGACCGATGCGCTGCTGCCGCAACTGGCCGGCCGGCTCGACGAGGAAGACGCCTGGGGCCAGAAACTCTCGGGCGGCGAGCAGCAGCGGCTCGCGATCGCGCGGACCTTGCTCAAGAAGCCGAAGTGGATCTTTGCCGACGAAGCCACCAGCGCGCTCGACGAAGCGGCGGAAAAGTCGCTCTACGAGCGCCTGCTGGAACTGGTGCGGGCATCGGGCGGCGCATTAATCTCGATCGCGCACCGGCCGGGGGTTGCGGCGTTTCACGACAAGCGCTGGGAGATCGAGAAGTCGCCGGAACCGAAAGGCGGCGGCCAGCAAGCCTTGTCAGGCGCGGCCGAATACCGCCTTCGCACTTCCACTATCGACGACGGCACCGGACCGCCGTCAAGCGCCGCGCCGATCGGGCCAGTGCCGGCCTGACCGGCTCGATGCGGGCGGCCGCGCCGGGTCGAATCAAAAAAAAGCCGTCGATGCGTCGTGCAACGCGCGGCAGTGCGACGGCGCGAGGCGGCTCGCGCGCGCGCGGCAATCGCAACGGCACCGGCAACGCTCTCGCGCCGGCACGCTGGATGACGCAACGGCGACCCTCTCGCGCCGTGGCGCCGGATGGCTCAGGAACGCTGAGCTTCGAGAAAGCGCTCGAACCCGCGCGCCCGCAGCACGCAGGCAGGGCAGGTTCCGCAGCCCCAGCCCCACGCATGCCGCACGGTGCGCTCGCCGAGGTAGCAGGTGTGCGTGCGCTCGACGATCAGCTCAACCAGCGCTTCTCCGCCAAGCTGCTTGGCCAGCGCCCAGGTCGCGGCCTTGTCGATCCACATCAGCGGCGTCTCGATCAGGAAGCGCCGGTCCACGCCGAGCGACAACGCAATCTGCATCGCCTTCATCGTGTCGTCGCGGCAATCCGGGTAGCCGGAAAAGTCGGTTTCGCAAACGCCGGTGACGAGCACTAGCAGGCCGCGCCGATACGCGAGCGCGGCGGCCAATGTGAGGAACAGCAGGTTGCGCCCCGGCACGAAGGTGTTCGGCAACCCGCCCTGCTCCATCTGGAACGCGATGTCGCGCGTGAGCGAGGTTTCGCTGACCGCGCCGAGCACCGACAGATCGAGCAGGTGGTCAGCCCCCAGCCGCGCGGCCCACTGCGCGAACTCACGCTTCAGATGCGCGAGCACATGGAGCCGCGCATCGAGTTCGATCCGATGGCGCTGGCCGTAGTCGAACGCGATGGTCTCGACGCGCTGATAGCGGTCGAGCGCCCAGGCAAGGCAGGTGGTCGAGTCCTGGCCGCCGGAGAAGAGAACGAGGGCGGATTGGTGCATTGGGACAGCGATTTTTGCATTTTTTAGGCGTTACCGCGCGTGCAGCATCATTTTCTAGCTCTCGAAAAAGTAGCAACGCGGCGATGAAACTAAAGAAACCGCTCCAACAGCTTGCGCGAACCCCGATCCAACGCCGCGCGATCGCGCACCAGATAGTTCACGCCCGCCCCGCCCGCGATCAAAAGCCGCCCATCGGGCAAGCGCCGGATGTCGTCCTCGCTCTTGAGCACGAATCTGGTCGCGCCACGATCGGTTTCGACCTGCCAGATCGAAGGCGTCGAAAAGCTCGACACGCTCTCGAGCCGCTTGATCTCGGGGACGAACTGCAGGCCGGCCAGTTCCTCCTCGATCAGCGCGCGCGCATCTTGCGGCAAATCATCGAAACGTTCGATCCAGACCAACTCGTGCCCGCCCGCGCCGACCAGCGACAAGCCCTCGTGCGGCGCCGACAACGGAAATGCGCGCACTGGCACCACGCCTTCATGGCGCACACCCTCGGCGTCAATCAGCACGAGATGCCCGAACGGGTCGCGCTCCAGACGAAAGTCGATCGCCACGGCCGCGTTCATGAATTGCCTGCCGGATGCGCCGCATGTTCGGCCACCGGCACGATCCGTTCGGCCTCGTCGTCTTCATCGGCATCCACGCGCCGCGCCTGCGCCTCGTACAGCCGCCAGTAGGCGCCCTGCCGCGCCATCAACTCATCGTGCGGCCCGACCTCGACCACCTCGCCGCGATCCATCACCACCAGCCGATCGGCCTTGCGTAAGGTGGACAGCCGGTGCGCGATCGCAATCGTGGTGCGGCCTTTTACGAGGTTGTCAAGCGCGCGCTGGATTTCCATTTCGGTTTCGGTGTCGACGGCGGATGTCGCCTCGTCCAGGATCAATATGCGCGGGTCGATCAGCAAAGCGCGCGCGATCGAGATGCGCTGCCGCTCGCCACCCGATAACCCCTGCCCGCGCTCGCCGACCAGCGAGTCATAACCTTGCGCGAGCCGCAGGATGAACTCATGCGCATGGGCCGCACGCGCGGCAGCCACGATCTCGGCGCGCGTCGCATCGGGTTTGCCGTAGGCGATGTTCTCGGCAATCGAGCCGAAGAACAGGAACGGCTCCTGCAGCACCAGGCCAATGTGGCTGCGGTATTCGGCGATCGCGACCCGGCGGATGTCGGTGCCGTCGAGCAGGATGCGGCCGTCGCTCACGTCGTAGAAGCGGCAGATCAGATTGACCAGAGTGCTCTTGCCGGAACCGCTGTGACCGACCAGGCCGATCATTTCGCCGGGGCGGATGTCGAGGTCGAGGTTGCGGATCACCGCGCGCGAACCGTAGCGAAAACCGATGCCTTGCAATTCGATGCGTCCGCGCAAGCCGTCGGCGCGCGCCCCGATCGGCACCGGATTGGCCGGCTCCGGCACGTTCGAGACGTGGTCGAGGATGTCGAAAATCCGTTTGGCGCCGGCCGCGGCCTTTTGCGTGACCGAGACGATGCGGCTCATCGAATCGAGCCGGATGTAGAAGCGCCCGATGTAGGCCAAAAACGCGGTCAGCACGCCCACCGTGATCTGGCTTTGCGCGACCAGCCAGATGCCGAACGCCCAGACCACGAGCAGCCCGATCTCGGTCAGCAACGTGACGGTGGGCGTGAACAGCGACCAGGTCTTGTTGAGCCGGTCGTTGACCTGCAGGTTGTGCTGATTGGCCTGGCGAAAGCGCTCAGCCTCGCGCTTTTCCTGCGCGAACGCTTTCACGACTCGGATGCCCGGAATGGTGTCGGCCAGCACGTTGGTCACCTCGGACCAAACCCTGTCGATCTTTTCGAACCCGGTACGCAGCCGCTCGCGCACCGAATGGATCATCCAGGCGATGAACGGCAACGGCACCAGGGTGACGAGCGCAAGCCACGGGTTGATCGACAGCAAAATGGCGGCCGTCATCGCCATCATTAGCACGTCGGTCGCGAAGTCGAGGGCGTGCAGCGAGAGGAACACGTTGATCCGGTCGGTCTCCGAGCCGATGCGCGTCATCAGGTCGCCGGTGCGCTTGCCGCCGAAATAGTCGAGCGAAAGCTTCAGTAGGTGATCGTAGGTGCTGGTGCGCAAGTCGGCACCGATCCGCTCGCTGACCAGGGCCAGGATGTAGGTCCGTGCCCAGCCGAGAATCCAGGCCAGCAGCGCCGCGCCGAGCAGGCCACCCAGGTACAGCCTCACCAGCCCGGGATCGATCGGCT
>JBDTRV010000044.1:0-10437 GCA_039931475.1 Burkholderiales bacterium
GAGCCGCGCGGCGCCCGCTCCAAAAAGGCCGACCGGCAGGCGCTCGGCGTGGGCGACTGCGTCTCATGCACGTTGTGCGTGCAGGTCTGTCCGACCGGTATCGACATCCGCGATGGCCTCCAATATGAATGCATCGGCTGCGGCGCCTGCGCCGACATCTGCGACACGGTCATGGACAAGATGGATTACCCGCGCGGGCTGATCCGCTTTTCCACCCAAAATGCGGTCGAGAAGGGTTGGACGCAAAGCGAAATCGTGCGGCGTGTGCTGCGGCCAAGGGTGTTGATCTACAGCGCGGTGCTGGCGGCGATTTCCATCGCGTTCGTTGCCAGTCTGGCAACGCGCACACCGCTCAGGGTCGACGTGGTGCGAGATCGGGCCGCGCTGTCGCGCATCGTGGCCGGCGGCCAGCTCGAGAACATCTATCGCCTGCAGTTGATGAACGCCACCGAACAGCCGCAGTCCTACCGCATGACGGCCAGCGGCCTCGAGGGCCTTGCCGTGCTAATCGAGGGCGATCTGTCCGTTGGCGCCGCCGAGACCCGCTGGGTCACCGTGCGGCTGCGCATTCCGTACGGTTCGGTCGCGCAGGGCTCGCACCCGATCGAGTTTCAGATCAAATCCGAAGACGGCCGCACTCGCGTTGACGAGAAATCCTCGTTCATCGTGCCCAGATAGCGGCTGTTGTCCAACAAGGAGCCAAGACGTGACCGATGGCAACGAACAACTTCCGTGGTGGAAATACGGCCACGTCTGGCTCGTGATCGCCGGTCCGGCAGCCGTCGTGATCGCGAGCATGGTCACCATCTGGCTGGCCGTGACCCGGCCCGACCCGGTGCTGACCGACCCTCGTTTCGAGCGTGCGGCCGTTGCTGGAAAACCGCCCGCCGATCGAGCGGGATTGCGTGCGCTCGCACCGGCCGTGCAGGCACGCAATCATGCGGCGACGCCGCCGCCCGCTGGCGAGGAGCCTGCCCGATGAAATCGGGCCGCCAACCGATCATCTGGATCGCCTGGCCCGCTTTCTTCAGTGCCTGCCTGCTGGAGGCGATTGTGTTTTCGCTGGTCGATCCCAGCAGCCTGCACTGGTTCGGCCAGCCGCTCGCGCTCTCGCGCCTGGGCATCTACAGCGCCGCGTTTTTTGTGTTTTGGTTGATCACGATGGTTGCGACCGCGCTGACGGTATTGCTCGCGGTGCCGGGTCGCCGCTCTCTCAATGGCATCGGACCGGGTTGACCAACCGCTCGAGCGCCGCATCGTCAAGGATTCGAAGATGCCGCTGGCGCACCTCGAGAATGCCCTGCTCGGCCAGGCGGGAGAAGGTGCGGCTCACCGTCTCCAAAGTGAGTCCAAGAAAGCTGCCGATCTCCTCGCGCGTCATGCGCAGCACGATCTCGGTCCGGGACAGGCCGCGCACATGGAGCCTGCGCACCAGATTCAAAAGGAAATTCGCCAAGCGCTCTTCCGCGCGCATGCTGCCCAAAGCGAGCATCACCCCCTGGTCGCGCACGATCTCGCGGCTCATGAGCTTGTGGACGTGGGCCTGCAGCGCCGGAAATTCGCGCGAAAGCTCTTCCATGTCCGCAAACGGCAGCACGCAGATTTCCGCGTCCTCGAGCGCCACCGCGGTGCAGTGGTGGCGCTCGCCGGCAATCCCGTCGAGCCCAAGAATTTCGCCGGCCATCTGAAAGCCGGTGACCTGTTCGCGCCCGTCTTCGGTCAGCACGAAAGTCTTGAAGTAGCCGGCACGAATCGCGTACAGCGCGACGAACGGATCGCCAACGCGAAACAAGGCTTCCTGCCGCCGGATCGATCGGCGCGCGGCGACCATGCGGTCGATCCGCTCCAACTCGGCCGAGGTCAACCCTACGGGCATGCAAAGCTCCCGTATGTTGCACTGGGCGCATGCGACTTTGAAGGCAATTTCATCCATAGCTTCTCCCTCGGTTTTTCCTTCGGTCATGCTTTGAGCTTAGTCAAACCGGTGTACGACGGGTTTCCAAAAGCCATGCGGCAATGTGGCCAACCGTCTGTTACTACTAGTTTTATAGCTAAGAACCCATGGTGGACGAGCGGTAAATGCATTTTTTGTTCATTTTTTTTGGTTGAACGAGGCGCCGCATGATGCTGACCGCACTCGCATCGACCGCTTTGCTGATGGGGTTGGCCGGTGGCCCGCACTGTATTGCGATGTGCGGCGCGGCCTGCGCCGGCATCAGCGGCAGCGCCGGTCAGCGGCATGAAACGCGCGGCATGCTGCTGTTTCAGATCGGGCGGCTCATCGGTTATTCGGCGATGGGCGCGCTGGCCGCTGCCTCGATGCAGGCGCTGGGCTGGCTGACCGTCCAGACGGCCGCGATACGACCGGTCTGGACGCTGTTTCACGTCGCATGTGCGCTGATTGGGCTGACCCTCGTCTGGCAGGCGCGGCAACCCCTGTGGTTCGAGCAGGCTGGCCGCGCCGTCTGGCGTCGCGTGCGCGCTGCCACCAATGGCCTCGGGCGCGCGGCGCCGCTGTGGATCGGCGCGGCCTGGGCGTTCATGCCGTGCGGGTTGCTCTATTCGGCGCTGCTGGTGGCTGCGGTCACCGGTGATGCGGCCCGTGGCGCGCTGGTGATGGCGCTATTCGCGGCCGGCTCCAGTGTCTCGCTCTGGCTCGCGCCCTGGTTGTTGCAAAAGCTTCGCAGCCGCGCCGGCGACGAACTGGGCATGCGCCTAGCCGGTTTTGCCCTGCTCGCGACCTCTGTCGCCGCGCTGTGGATCGGCTTGATGCACGACGCGGCGCCGTGGTGCGTCAGCCCGCGCTGAGCCGGCGCGTGCCGGGCCGCTGTCAGGCGCTCGAAAGGCGCGCGAGCACCGTCTCGCGCGGCAGCAGCGCAAGCACCGCGTCGAGCGATGGCGTCTGCGCCGTGCCCATCACCAGCACGCGCACCGGCATCGCCAGTTGCGGCATCTTCAGCTTCCCGTCAGCCAAGGTCTCCTTGATCGCCGCGCCGATGCCGGCTTTGCTCCACTCGCAATTGGCCAGCCGGGCGGCCAGTTGCGCGAGCGCGGGGCGCACCGCATCGGTCACGTGCTGCTCGCGCTCGCCAGGCACCACGGGCACGTCGGCGTAGAACGCGGCGGCCCAGCGGGCCAGCGCGACCAATGTGTCGCAGCGGTCCTTGAACAGCTCGCAGATGCCGGGCAGCCGCTCGTCGGGTTCGATCGCGTTCGCCTTCAAATACGTGGCGACCTGCGGCGCCAGCGCCTCGCCACTCATCGCCTTCAGATGCTGCGCGTTGACCCAACGCAGCTTCGCTTCGTCGAACTGCGCCGCGCTCTTGCCCAGATGGTCCAGGCTGAACCATTCGAGAAACCGCGCGCGGCTGAAGATCTCGTCGTCGCCGTGGCTCCAACCGAGGCGCGCGAGGTAGTTGATCATGGCGTCGGGCAGATAACCCTCTCCGCGATACTGCGTGACGGGCTTGGCGCCACTCCTCTTGCTCATCTTCTCGCCCTGCTCATTGAGCACGGTGGGCAGGTGCGCGTAGATCGGCGGCTCGGCGCCCAAAGCGCGGAAGATGTTGATCTGGCGCGGCGTGTTGTTCACGTGGTCGTCGCCGCGGATCACATGAGTGATGGCCATGTCGATGTCGTCGACCACGACACAGAAGTTGTAGGTCGGCGTGCCGTCCGGGCGCGCAATCACCAGGTCGTCGAGTTCGTCGTTGGCGATCTCGATCCGGCCTTTAACCTTGTCGTCCCACACCACCGCTCCACCCTGCGGATTTTTGAAGCGCAGCACCGGTTGCACACCCTCGGGCACCGGCGGCAGAGCCTTGCCGGGCTCGGGCCGCCAGGTACCGTCGTAACGCGGCTTCTGTTTGGCCGCCATCTGCCGCTCGCGCAACGTATCCAGCGCCTCGACGCTCATGTAGCACGGGTAGACGTGGCCGGCCGCCCGCATTTTCGCGAGCACCGTCTTGTAGCGGTCCACCCGTTGCATTTGATAGATCGGGCCTTCGTCGATGTCGAGGCCCAGCCAGCTCATGCCTTCGAGAATCACGTCGACCGCGGCTTGCGTCGAACGTTCCAGGTCGGTGTCCTCGATGCGCAAGATGAAGTCGCCCCCTTCGGCCCGCGCGAACGCCCAGGGATAGAGTGCCGAGCGGATGTTGCCCAGGTGGATGAAGCCAGTCGGCGATGGCGCGAAGCGGGTGCGCACGCGCTTGGCCGCCGCGCCCGATGCCGAAGGAGTGTTCATTGCACCGTGTCCAGGCCGCGCAACAGGTCGGTCTTGATGTCCTCGATGTGCTCGAGTCCGACGGAGATCCGGATCAACCCCTGCCCGATGCCCGCGGCCTGCCGCTGCTCTTCGGCCAAGCGGCCATGCGATGTGCTGGCCGGATGCGTGATGATGGTCCGCGTGTCGCCCAGGTTGGTCGCGATGCTCACGACTCTGGTGCTGTCGATCACGTGAAAAGCGTTGCGCCGCGCCGCTTCGGCAGAGTCGGCGCGCACGTCGAACGACACCACCGCGCCGCCCTGACCAGACTGTTGGCGCATCGCCAGCTCGTGCTGCGGATGCGACGGCAGGCCGGGATAGTAGACGCGCGAGACGGCAGGATGCTTCTCGAGCCAGGTCGCGAACGCCAGGGCGTTCGCGCACTGCGCCTGCATGCGGATGGCAAGCGTCTCCAGCCCCTTGCTCACGACCCAGGCGTTGAACGGCGCGAGCGCCATGCCGGCGGTGCGCACCACTGGGCCGAACAGGTCGACGATCAGCTTCGAAGGTCCGCAGATCGCGCCGGCCATCACCCGGCCCTGGCCGTCGAGGTACTTGGTGCCTGAATGAATGATGAGGTCCGCACCCAACTCGACCGGCCGTTGCAGCGCTGGTGTGCAAAAGCAATTGTCGACCGCGAGCAGCGCGTCAGTGTTGTGCGCCAGATCGGCAAGTGCGCGAATGTCGCAGACATCGGTCAGCGGATTGGTCGGCGTTTCGGCGAACAGCAGCTTCGTGTTCGGGCGCACGGCGGCGCGCCATTGATCGACGTCGGTCTGCGAAACGAAGCTTGTCTCAACGCCAAACTTGCCGAAATCCTTGCCGAACAGATTTAACGTGGAGCCGAACACCGAGCGCGAACAGATCACATGGTCGCCGGCCTTGAGCAGCCCCATGCACAGCATGAGGATCGCGCTCATGCCGGTCGATGCGCCGATCGCGCTTTCGGTGCCTTCCATTGCCGCCATGCGCCGCTCGAACGCCGTGACGTTCGGATTCGAGGTGCGCGAGTAGGTGTAGCCGAGCGTGGGATCGGCAAAGCGCTTGGCCGAGGTTTCGGCGTCGGGCTGCACGAAGCCGCTGGTCAGGAATAGCGCCTCGGAATGCTCGCCCCATTGGCTGCGCTCGATCCCCGTGCGCAGTGCGAGCGTATCGCGGTGCAGGCCTTCGGGCAGGGGGCGTTCGGTCACGAGAAGCGTCTTTCGTCAGGTGGGGTCGGGAATCGCAATGCGCGGCAGGTCTTCGTCGTTTTCCTCTTGGTACGAGCGGCTCGCGCCAAGCCGCACCAGGTCCGACTCGGTAATGTCGCCGGTCACGTAGACGCCATCGAAGCACGACGCATCGAAGCCCGCTAGCGGCGCTCCCGTCGCGAGCAAACTCTTCTTGGTCTCGGCTTGCCGCACCGCCGTCTTCATTGCCTCGATGTCCTGATAGATCAACGCATCGCACCCGATCATCGCGCGGATTTCCTCGATGCTGCGACCATTGGCCACCAGCTCTTCCTTGGTCGGCATGTCGATCCCGTAGACGTTCGGAAACCGCACTGGCGGCGCGGCGCTCGCCATGTAGACCTTGCGTGCGCCAGCGTCGCGCGCCATCTGCACGATCTCGCGGCTGGTGGTGCCGCGCACGATGGAGTCGTCCACCAGCAGCACGTTGCGCCCCTCGAATTCGCTTGTGATCGCATTGAGCTTTTGCCGCACCGATTTCTTGCGCACCGCCTGACCCGGCATGATGAAAGTTCGGCCGACATAGCGGTTCTTCACGAACCCTTCGCGATACGGCTTGCCGAGCAGTTGCGCGAGCTGCATTGCGCTCGGACGGCTCGATTCGGGAATCGGAATCACGACGTCGATCTGGCTCGGCGGCACGGTGGACACCACGCGCTTGGCCAGCATTTCGCCCAGGTTGAGTCGCGCCTTATAAACCGATATGCCGTCCAGTTCCGAATCCGGCCGTGCGAGGTAGACGAACTCGAAGATGCAGGGATTGAGCGACACCTTGGCGGCGCATTGCTGCGCATGAAGCTCGCCCCGTAGGTCGACGAACATCGCTTCCCCTGGTGCAAGGTTGCGATCCAGCGCATGACCCGTGCCCTCGAGCGCCACCGATTCGCTGGCGAACATCGTTGTGCCACCGTCACCGTGGCCCACGCACAGCGGCCGAATACCGAACGGATCGCGAAATGCGAGCACGCCATGACCCGCGATCAGCGCGATCACCGCATACGAGCCCCGTACTCTGCGATGCACCTGGCCGACCGCGGTGAAGATCTCCTGCGGCTTGAGCGGCTGACCGTGCGTGGCCTTGTCCAGCTCGTGGGCCAGCACGTTGAGCAGCACCTCGGAATCGCTGTCGGTGTTGATGTGGCGATGATCGGTGTCGAACAGCTCGGCCTTGAGCGTGGCCGCATTCGTCAGATTGCCGTTGTGCACGAGCACGATGCCGAATGGGGCGTTGACGTAGAACGGCTGCGCCTCCTCTTCGCTATAGGCGTTGCCCGCGGTCGGATAGCGCACCTGCCCCAGCCCAAGATCGCCTGGAAGCGCGCGCATGTCGCGGGTGCGAAACACGTCGCGCACCATGCCCTTGGCCTTGTGCATGAAGAACTTGCGGCCCTGCTCGGTCACGATGCCGGCGGCATCCTGCCCGCGATGCTGCAGCAACAACAAGGCGTCGTAGATCAACTGGTTTACTGGCGCCTTGCTGGCAACGCCGACGATTCCGCACATGGTGTTGTGGCCCTTCGATTGACCTTATTGGATGATCCGCGCGAACCGCTCCGGCAGCATCGGTGTGACCGATTCGAGGCCGGCGATCAAATATGGCGCCCCGATCGACTGGCGCCAGGCCGGGCTTGTGCCCAATGCCGGAACCAGCCGCGCAACCACCGCGATCGCCAGCAGGATGATCGCCGCGCGCGCAATGCCGAACACCATTCCGAGCGCCCGGTCCACCGGCCGCAGCCCCACCGCGGTCACCGCCTTCTTGATCAGCGCGGCAAGCAAACCGCCGACGAATGCGACCAGAATGAACACGAGCACGAAAGCAGCCGCAAAGCGGATCGGATCGCCGATGTCACCGAGCGGCAAGTGCCCGGCAATGTCAGGCGCGAACAGATACGCCACGAAAAACGCGGCCACCCAGGCCAGCACCGACAGCACTTCGTAGACCAGCCCGCGCCAGGCGCCAAGCAGGAGCGAGATGGCCAGGATGGCGAGCAAAATCCAGTCGATGCCGGTCATGCGACGGCTTAAAAATCAGAGGCCCAGGATCGAGGCCGGCAGGCTCAATCCCTTGATCTTGCTGGCGGCCTCGTCGGCCTCGGCCCGGGTGGCGAAGGGGCCGACACGAACCCGGATCCAGGTCCCGCCAGCCGTCTTGGTTTCTTGCGTGTAGGTCTTCAGGCCCGCACGCTCGACCTTGCTGCGAGTTGCCTGCGCGCGCGCAGGCTCGGAAAACGCGCCGATCTGCACAATAAAGCGCGCCTGCGCCGCGGCCTCTGCCTCTTTTTCCGACTTGCCCTGGAGCAGCGCGCGGGCGCGGGCCGCTTCTTCCGCTTTCGCGATCCGAAGTTGTTCTTGCGAGCTTCGGGCCGGCGCCACTTGCGCTGACGGCGCGTCCGGCTTGTTCGGCGCCGCCGCGACGACACCACCGTCCTTGGGCTTGTCGGCCACGCGCTCCGCCGGTTTCTCCGGAGCGCGCTCGGCAGTTTGCTTTTTCACGCCGTCGCTGCGGTTGTCCGGAGCGGGCCTGGCAGTGGCTTCGTTGGCGGCCTGCTGCGCAGCCTTGCTGTCGGATGGGTCGCTACCGCCGGCCTCGGGCGCGGCGCCGGTAGCAACCGTTGGCTCGCGAGGGTCTGGAGTTGACGGCGTCGCGACGGCCGCATTCGATGCAGCGGCGGGCTTCACGGCAACCGGCGCGCCCTTGTTTTTGTCCGGGATTTCGATCGGGATGTCGACCGCAACCGGCCGCGGCTGCGTGTCGAACAACAACGGAAAGCCGACCACGCCCAAGGCAACCAGCACGGTGGCGCCGATCAGCCGGTGCCGCGCCCGGCGGCGCAAGCCCTCCACGGTGTCGGACTCGTTGGCACGCGCGGCCGGCTCATCGTCGTTGCGGCCGGCGGATCGAAACGAGAAAAATGCCATTGAGCAACCGGGAAAGGGGTTATCCAGCCACGTGTTCGGCTCCCTGCCGGGGCAACCCCGCGGCCAGCACGCCGCCCACGGTGTGGAACGATCCAAAGACCACGATTCTATCAGCCGGGTCACTTTTCGCGAGGGCCGCGGCGAGCGCCTCGGGCGGCGTGACGCAGCATTCGGCCGAGGCATCGGTGCGCTGGTTCAGGCGCCGCCAGCGCTCGATCAGATCAGCCGCCGCCGCGGCGCGCGGGGTTGCAAGGTCGGTGAAATACCAGCGATCGATGAGCGGGTTCATGCGCGCGAGCATCGAATCCAGATCCTTGTCGGCCATCGCGCCGAACACGCCGTGCGTGGTCGGATAAAAGCCCATCGCGTCCAGATTCGCGGCCAGCGCCGCGATGGCGTGCGGGTTGTGCGCCACGTCGAGCACCAACGCCGGCTGGCCCGGCACGATCTGAAAGCGGCCCGGCAATTCGACCATCGCAAGCCCATTGCGCACCGCCTGCGCCGTAACTGGCAACCGCTCGCGCAGCGCCGTCAACGCCGCCAGCACACCGGCCGCATTGACGAGCTGGTTCGCGCCGCGCAGCGCGGGATAGGCCAGACCGCTGTAGCGTCGGCCGCCGCGTTCGGCCGACGCGCTCCAGCCCCACTGCAGACGTTCGCTGCCGGAATTGCCGGCGATTTCATAGTCGCGCCCGAAGCGCCAGAGGTCGGCGCCGATGCTGGTCGCGTGGTCGATCACGCTTTTCGGCGGCATCGGATCGCTCACCACGACCGGCCGGCCGGCGCGCATGATGCCGGCTTTCTCGAAGCCGATGCTTTCGCGGTCCGGGCCCAGAAAATCCATGTGGTCCAGGTCCACGCTGGTGATGACCGCGCAATCCGCGTCGATGATGTTGACCGCGTCGAGCCGCCCGCCCAGGCCGACTTCGAGCACCGCCACGTCGAGCCGCGATTGCGCCATCAGGCTCAGGATCGCCAGCGTCGTGAATTCGAAATAGGTCAGGCTCACGGCATCCGGGCCCTCGTCCCGCGCTCGCTCGACCGCCTCGAAATGCGCCAGCAGATCGTCCGCCGCCGCGCTCTGACCATTGATCCGGCAGCGCTCCTCGAACTTCACCAGATGCGGCGATGTGTAGACGCCGCAGCGCCAGCCCGCTTGCAGCAAGATCGCTTCGAGCATCGCGCAGGTCGAACCCTTGCCGTTGGTTCCGGCCACAGTGAACACCGGGCAGGCGAGCGTGAGGCCCATGCGCAGGGCGACCGCGTGCACCCGGTCCAGGCCGAGTTCGATCGTGCTCGGGTGCAGCCGCTCGCAGTGCGCGAGCCAATCGTCGAGTGTGTTCATGGTTGACTCGATTATCCGGTCGGGCAAAATTGGCTCGATGATCACGCTGTACGGCATCACCAACTGCGACACCGTCAAGAAGGCGCGGGCCTGGCTCGATGACGAAGGCGTCGAATACCGCTTTCACGACTTCAAGAAGCACGGGGTGCCGACCGATCGGCTCGCCCACTGGCTGCGCGACCCCGGCTGGGAAGCGCTACTCAATCGCAAGGGAACGACCTGGCGCCAGCTCGAGCCCGATGCGCGCGCCGCCGCTGTCGATGAAGCGGGCGCGAAGGCACTGATGCTCGCGCATCCGACCCTCATCAAGCGGCCGCTAGTGGAATGGGGCAACGGCATCACCGTCGGCTTCTCGCCGGAGGATTGGGCGGAGCGATCGACCTAGCCGACGCCACGAGCCAGTGCGGTCGCCTGGGTCAGCAGTTGCTGCAGATAGCCGAGATCCAACTCGTCGGTGGTGCGGATCTTGACGTGACGCATGTTGGCGCCCGTGCCGACCAGCAGCCCTTTCGGATCGTCCAGATGGGCGCCTTGCTTGAATCCGAGGTTCACGTCGCTCTTATTCGCAACAATGTGACAGACGTACTTTCCTCCCACCGCGTATAGCGGCCGCGACCAACCCCACTTCTCTTCAATTTGTGGATGCATGGTGGCGATCACGGTACGCAGGCGCT
>JBDTRV010000045.1:0-10308 GCA_039931475.1 Burkholderiales bacterium
GATCGAAAACGCCAAGAAGTAAGCGCCGCTTAGTGTCGGTCCGAGACGGCGCCAGTTCGCGGCGCCCATCAAGCGCTGCGCTAGACTTTAGCGTTTACATCGCCTTCGGCACCGCCGAGCAAGCACATGACCCGAACCTATTTCGGAACCGACGGCATCCGCGGCACCGTCGGCCAGCCCCCCATCACGCCGGACTTTGTGTTGCGGCTGGCCAATGCAGTCGGTCGCGTGCTCAAGCGCACCGAAAAACGCCCCACGGTGCTGATCGGCAAGGACACGCGCATTTCCGGGTACATGCTCGAATCGGCGCTCGAATCCGGCTTCAACTCGGCCGGTGTCGACGTGGTGCTGCTCGGCCCGCTGCCGACGCCCGGCGTGGCGTATTTGACGCGGGCGCAGCGCGCATCGCTCGGCGTCGTCATCAGCGCCAGCCACAACGCCTTTCCCGACAACGGCATTAAATTCTTCAGTGCCCATGGGGCGAAGCTGTCCGATGCGTGGGAAGAGGCGGTCGAGGCCGAACTCGAAACCCCGCCGGTCTGGGTCGAATCGGCCGCGTTGGGCAAGACCAAGCGGCTGGACGACGCAGCCGGTCGCTACATCGAGTTCTGCAAGAGCACGTTCGCGACGGAGTTGAGCCTGCGCGGCCTCAAGATCGTGGTGGATGCGGCGCACGGCGCGGCCTATCAGATCGCGCCGCTAGTGTTTCACGAACTAGGCGCCGAGGTGTTCTCGATCGGCTGCGCGCCGGATGGTCTGAACATCAACGACGGCTTCGGTGCCACCCATCCGGAAGCGCTGCAGCAAGCGGTCAAGCGCCACCGCGCCGACTACGGCATCGCGCTCGACGGCGACGCCGACCGGCTACAACTGGTTGACGCCGAAGGGCGCCTGTTCAACGGCGACGAACTGCTGTACCTGATGGTGCGCGAGCGCCTCGGCCGCGAAGCCATGCCGCGCGCCGGCGAGGCGGCTCCGCCCGCGCCCGGCATGCGCAAGCGCAGTTCGGTGCCGGGAGTGGTTGGTACCTTGATGACCAACATGGCGGTGGAGATCGCCTTGAAGCAATTGGGCATCCCGCTGGTGCGCGCCAAGGTCGGTGACCGCTACGTGCTGGAAGAACTCGAGTCGCGCGGCTGGCTGCTCGGCGGCGAAGGTTCGGGCCATTTGCTTGCGCTCGACAAGCACACGACCGGCGACGGATTGGTCTCCGCCTTGCAAGTGCTGCAAGCCTGCGTGCGCAGCGGCCAGACCCTTTCCGCGTTGCTGACGGACGTGACGCTGTTCCCGCAAACCCTGATCAATGTGCGACTCGCGCCCGGTCAGGACTGGCGCGCGAACGCGGCGCTCGACGAATGCAAGCGGGCAGTCGAGGAAGAGCTTGGCGAGGAAGGCCGCATCCTGATTCGCGCCAGCGGCACCGAGCCGCTGCTGCGCGTGATGGTCGAGGCGCGCGATTCGGCGCTGGCAAAAAGCTGCGCCGAGCGGCTGGCCGATGCGGTGCGGGCCGGTGCGTCCGAGCCGGCGCTGGCGCGCGCCTGATCGGGCTGGCGCCGGGGGGCGCTTCTCGTCCGCAAGCTCATGGTTGACGGGATGGGCCTTATGGAATGCCGCCTCTCGGCCAGTTGCCCACCGACCGTTCGCGCTCAGTCGCTGCTGGAATGAAACCGGGCGTCAGCCGCGATTTCAAACTGCCGCTGCGCTGGGCGCTGATCGTGCCTTACGTGGCGCTGGTGCTCATGCTGGCGTTGGTGGTGGGCCTGTTGTCGTACCGGGCCGCCGACCGCGCGGTCTCGGTAGTGCTGG
This sequence comes from Burkholderiales bacterium, assembly GCA_039931475.1. Taxonomy (GTDB): domain Bacteria; phylum Pseudomonadota; class Gammaproteobacteria; order Burkholderiales; family Burkholderiaceae_C; genus JBBPYC01. The sequence goes on from JBDTRV010000045.1 coordinate 1,807, forward strand.
ACCACCTACTGGAAGAGGTTGCTGGCCGTATCGGGCAGGCGGTGGATCGCCACGTGGTCGGTTCCGGCGCGGCTCTCGAAGCCGCGTTTCCAGACGGATTGGCCGCGCCGACCGACATCGAGACCGAACTGCCTGCGTTGCGCACCCGATTCTGGACCGCCACGTCGCTGCACATCGACCCCAACAACTACGTCTACTACGGCAACACGGCAGGCCAGGCGTTCGGCCTGTTCCGCCATTCATTGCAGGAAGCGGAGCTCAGGGTCAAGCTGAACCCCGACGAGAAACGCAAGATCTACCGCTTTCGCGGCATCGCCGGCGACCTGAAGCTCGAGCGTGAAGAAGAACGCCTGTTCGACCCGCGCGAGCGCCCTTGGTACAAGGCCGGCCAGACCAACAAGGCCGATACCTGGACCTCGGTCTACATCGACTTCGGCACCCGTGAGCTGGTGGCCACGCGCGCGCGCCGCGTGCTGGACGCTGGCGGCAATTTTGCCGGCGTCGTGGCCAGCGACATGTCGCTCAAACAGCTCAACCAGTTCGTGCGCAACCTCAAGGTCTCGCCTCACGGCATCGCTTTCATCTTGGAGCCGAATGGGGACCTGATCGCATCGTCGGTCAGCCCCAACGTCGAAACCTCGGCCGACGGCACCCATTCGCGCATCGGCGCTGGCAACAGCGGCAACCCGTTGCTCGCCCAGGTCTACGCGGCCGTCCGGCAGCGTATGCAAACCCGCGCCACTACCGATCCGGCACCCGCGCAGCCGGTACTGCCAGCGCGCAACGCCGAAGTGCTCGATTTCACCGCCGCCGATGGCCAACGCATCCATGCCGCGTTCGGCCAGGTGCGCGACACCGCCGGGCTCGACTGGCACACCGTGGTGGCCGCCCCGCGCGGCGATTTCATGCAAGGCGTGGGCGCCAACGTGATCCAGACCGTGCTGATCGCGCTCGCGGCCGCCTTGCTCACGGTCATCACCGGGCTTGCCATCCTGTCGCGGGTCGCCGGCGACCTCGAGCGGCTTTCGGCCGCGGCGCGACGGGTCGGCGAAGGGGAGCTGAATACGCCGGTCGGCATTGCGCGCCATGACGAAATCGGCGACCTCGCGCGCAGCTTCGAGGCCATGCAGCAGCGCCTGCAGACCGACAAGCTCACCGGCCTGGCGAACCGCGAGTCGCTGACCCTGCAACTGGCGCAGGCGATCGAGCGCTACCGGCATGGGCCCGGCGATGCGTTCTTCGGGCTGCTGTTCATCGACCTCGACGATTTCAAGCAGATCAACGACCGGCTCGGCCATGAAGCAGGCGATCGGGCGCTGATCGAGGTGGGGGACCGGCTCAAGGCGATGGTTCGCTCGAGCGATTCTGTCGCGCGCTATGCCGGCGACGAGTTTGCGATCCTCGTGCGCGACATCGACGGCCGCGCCGCGCTCAAAGCCATCCGCGAGCAAATCCGCAATGGTCTGGCCGGCCCGCTGCAGTGCCTCGATCCGGCCGATGCGGCGGCCATCGAACTGGGTTCATCGGTCGGGGAAGCCTTTTTCCCCGGCGACGGCGACAACCCGGCCGCGCTGATCGCGCATGCTGATCGGGACATGTACGCCGCCAAGTTTGCCAGCAAGGGCCGTGTCGCGACGTCGGCTGCAAGTGAGCGGAATCGCTACTATAAAGATAGCTGAATTTCCTTACCTGGCGCGCAGTAGGAGCCAAAAAATGCCGAGATTTATGGCCTTTGACAATGTCGCGCGCGGTCAATGCGCGGTCCGCCGGCCAGCATCGCTGCGAGGCCGGCAGCGTTCTTGCCCCCGCGAGGCGGGCAGCATTCTTGCCCAACACCCGAGGATTGCATTGAACAGGTAGCGCCGCCTTGAATTTCACGACCCCGCGTCGGTCCAGACCGCGAATAACGTCCCCTGCGATCCGGCGCGGGGCTTTGCCATGAACGCCACCGCCAACCCCGAACTAGCGCGCTTTCGCGCCGCCGGCGTTCGCCATGCGGTGCTGCTGCGGGTGTTGCCGGGGTTGCGGCACGAACTGGCCAACCCGGTGTCGATCCTGCGTATGACCTCGCGGGTGCTGCAACGCCGGCTCGAGGCAACGCCGATCGACGTTGGCTACGTTGCCGAGCGCGTGGCCGCGCTGGACGCGCAGACCGACGCACTGACCGACACGCTAGACCTGCTGCAGAACCTGATCGTCGGCCCGGAGGTTGGCAGCGTGACCCGGCCACTGCTGGTTGTCGGCTGCGTGGGCTTGCTGGCGCCGGCGCTGCGCATGCAGGGCATCACGTTGGAAGTCGAGGCCGGGCTGGGTTTTGCCGCGGCCAGCAGCGCGTCCGACAGCGAGCCGCTCTGGCCACGCGCTTCAGCGCTGCGCTATCTGCTGCTCGCGGCGATCTGCCACCTGGAGGATTCGGCGCCGGCCCTCGAGCGAGTCCGCATCGAGCCGGAGGGCAGCGATGCGCTTCGGCTGCGCTGGTTCACGCGCGCCGGGGGGTCGCGCAGCCCGGAGTTGATGCCAGGATTTGCGTCGGCGAATCGAAACGGCGACGAATTGCACCTCGATGCCGCATCGATCGACTTCCTGTCCCACGATCTGGGCCACCGCGTCGGGTTCGATGACGCCGGCATCGTCCTGCATCTGGCCGCCGCCTGACCCGAATGACACTGGCCGAAGTCATGCCGAAGGGGCTGACGACGACCTTGCGCGTTGTCGACGACGTGACGAATCCGGATGCGCGCATCGAAACGCTGGCGAAGTTCAGCGTTGCGGTTGGGCGCTCGGTGATCGAGAAGAGTTGATGACCTGTCGCTCGGCCTGCGGTGCTGGCAATGGTCTGGTCCACCGAGCGATGCTTGGGCCGGCCCACCCTATGCACACCCGTTCATAGCTCGCTATCCCCTAGGAAAAACCCTAAGCGGCTGCTTTAGCATCCCGCCTCAAGTGAACAGTTTTTCCGACAGCGCGCTAGTGGCGTTCAGCCTGATCCGCGCGCTCGATCCCCTTCTGCTTGAAATCGTCGCCCGCTCGCTCGCGGTGAGCGGGCTGGCTTGCCTGCTGGCGTGCGCGGTGGGGCTCGTGCTTGGGGCCTGGCTCGGCACCGCCCGCTTTGCCGGCCGCGGTGCGGTGCTGACCTTGCTCAACACCTTTCTCGCGCTGCCGTCGGTGGTGGTCGGGCTGGTGGTGTATCTGCTGCTGTCGCGCTCGGGGCCGCTCGGTTTTCTGGGCTGGCTGTTTTCTTTCAAGGCGATGGTGCTGGCGCAAAGTGTGCTGGTACTGCCGGTGGTGACGGCGCTGACGCGGCAACTGGTCGAGGATGCCGAAACGGCGCATGGCGAGCAATTGCGCTCGCTCGGCGCGCGGCCGCTGTTACGCAGCCTTCTGCTTGCGTGGGACGAGCGGTTTGCGTTGCTCACCGTGGTGATCACCGCGTTCGGGCGCGCGGTGTCCGAAGTCGGCGCGGTGATGATCGTGGGCGGCAACATCGAGGGTTTCACGCGCGTGATGACCACCGCCATTGCGCTGGAGACCGCCAAGGGCGATCTGCCGTTGGCGCTCGCGCTCGGGCTGGTTCTGCTGCTGGTGGTGCTGGCGCTCAATTCGCTGGTGGCGCTCGTCGCGCGCTGGCGCGGCGGTGGCGTCGGCGCACAACTGCGGGCGCGGGTCGCCGTATGAAGCCGATGCTCCCCGCGGCTGGCGTGGCACGAGTCGTGGCATGAAGCCGATGCTGCCCGCCGCTGGCGCCGCGTTCGATCGCGCTTCACGCTTGAGCGCTGCTGCCGCCGACGCGCCGCGCGCGCCGTGGGTCGCCGATACGCGGGAGGATTGCGTACTGCGCTTGCGCTCCGCGGAGGTGCGCTTCGGCGCGGTGTCCGCGCTGTCGGAGATCGACCTGGTCATTTCGCGGGGCGAGCGGGTGGCGTTGATCGGCGCCAACGGCAGTGGCAAGAGCACCTTGTTGCGCGTGCTGCACGGGCTGCTCGAATGCAGCAGCGGCAGCGCCATCCGCGCCACGGGGCTGAAGCAGGCGATGCTGTTCCAGCGCCCGCGCATGTTGCGACTGTCGGCGCTGGCCAACGTGGCGCTGGGCCTATGGATCGGCGGCGCGCCGTGGGCCGAAGCGAAGCAGCGCGCGCGGCTGGCGCTGGCGCAAGTGGGCTTGGCCCATCTGGCGCAGCGCGCGGCGCCGTCGTTGTCGATCGGCCAGCAACAGCGGCTGGCGATGGCGCGTGCGTTGAGCCTCGCGCCCGCCGTGCTGTTGCTCGACGAGCCCACCGCCAGCCTCGACCCGCATGCCAAGCGCGAAGTCGAATCGCTGATGCAGCGCTTCGCCGAAAGCGGCATGACCCTGGTCTTCGCAAGCCACAACCTCGGGCAGGTCAAGCGGCTTGCGACGCGGGTCATCTACCTGGAGCAGGGCCGGCTGCTGGCCGACCTGCCGGTGCATGATTTTTTCAACCAGACGCAGCTCAGCCAAACCTCGGCCGACGCCGCATTGTTCGTCAAAGGAGAACTTGAATGAGATTGTTGAAGCGTTTTGGCCGTTCGTCGCTCGTCAGTGCTTCGTTTGTAGCTGGCATGTTTGTAGCAAACGGAGTGTCAGCCGACACCATCACGATGGCGTCGACCACGTCTACGGAGCAATCGGGCCTGTTCAACCACCTGCTGCCCGAGTTCAAGAAGGCGACCGGCATCGCCGTCAAAGTGGTCGCCGTCGGCACCGGCCAGGCGCTCGACATGGCGCGCCGCGGCGATGCCGACGTGCTGTTCGTGCATGACCAGGCAGCCGAGGAAAAATTCATCGAAGGCGGCTGGGGCATCAAGCGCTATCCGGTCATGTACAACGACTTCATCGTGGTGGGCCCCAACGGCGACCCGGCTGGCGCGGCAGGCAAGGACATCGTTGCCGGCATGAAGAAGATCGCCGCCGCCAACGCCACCTTCATCTCGCGCGGCGACAAGAGCGGCACTCATTCGGCCGAACTGCGCTACTGGAAAGCCGCCGACGTCGATCCGAAATCCGACAGCGGCTACAAGGCCTGCGGCTGTGGCATGGGACCGGCGCTCAACATCGCGTCGTCCGAAAACGGCTATGCGCTGACCGACCGCGGCACCTGGCTCTCTTTCAAGAACCGGGGCGATCTGAAGGTGCTGGTCGAAGGCGATCCGCGCCTGTTCAACCAGTACGGCGTGATGGTCGTCAACCCTGAAAAGCACCCTCGAACCAAGCTCGAACCGGCCAAAAAGTTCGTCGACTGGGTCACGTCACCAGCCGGCCAGAACGTGATCGCAAGCTACCAGATCGACGGGCAGCAGTTGTTCTTTCCGAACACGGACGGCAAATGAAATCGCCGGCTCAAAAGCGGTAAGTCAAGGCCAGGTAGGTCACGATCGGATTGATCTTGATCGTGGCCTGGCTGCTCGCCACCGACGCGCCCGTGCTCACCAGCCGGGTCGTCAGATCGGCCGTGGTCTTGAGATGGATGTATGACACGGACAGCGACGCGCCCCAGTGCCGGTCGAACTGCCAGGCAAGACCGGCGTTGAGCACCGGCGCGAAGGAACTGTCGAGTTCGCCACTCGTGGTCGTGGCGCCCGGCGGCAAGCCGATGCGGGAATTGAGCGTGCCTTGCAACGACGACGTCAGCTCGACGCCGGTGTAGCGCACGTAGGTGACGCCGGCGCCCAGGTACGGCCGGAAGCGCGCTTGCGCATCGCCGAAAAAGTATTTACCGACCAGCGTCGGGCTCCACTGCTTGGCACTGCCCAGCTTGCCCAGCGGCGCGAGCGTGCCGCTGCCGTACAGGTCGAAGCGCGGCGGGACGCCGATCACGCCCTCGACCGCCCAGTGGTCGGTGATGAAAAAGTGCGCGTTAAAACCGAGCGTGTTGGCGTTGCCGACGGTGGCTCCGGAGCCCGGTACAACAGCGGGCACCGGTGCTGTGAAGGTCAGCGGTGTGCTTGAGTCCTGTGGCGCGAAATGCAGCCACCCAGTACCCAGCACCCAATCGCCGGCCTTCTGCGCGCTGGCGCTGGCGCTGGCTACCGCGCAGGCCACGCCCAGCGCGATGTGAAGTGATTTGTTCATGCGTTCGTCTCCTTTGCCGTGGGTTTTGACGAGAAATCATGCGCTCAATCGACCGTCGAGGCAATGGATTCGTCCGCGGCAGCGAACCAGCGCGAAAGGCCCATCAAGCACGCGGACTTGACACCGGGCGTAAGGTCGAAGCCCGCCTTGTATGGCGCGACCATTTTCAGGAATCGATCGTAAAAAAAGGTTCCTCGGCGTTGTCGGCACCTCCGAAAGGAGACCAGCGCTTTCGCACCGGGTTCATCGGCAAGGTCAGACCCCGCGCGCCCATTCTTGAGGAGATTCAGCATGAGTTTTATTGCAGCGCCCCAACCCGAATGCAATGGGGCGGCCGGCTCGGTCGAACTGCGCATCGAGCCGCGCGAGAAAGACCTCGGCGGCTTCACCGTGCGCCGGGTGCTGCCGGCGGCCAACCGGCGCATGGTCGGCCCGTTCATCTTTTTCGACCACCTGGGGCCGGCCGAATTCGCGCCCGGCGAGGGCATTTCAGTGCGACCCCATCCGCACATTGGCCTGGCGACGATCACCTATCTGTTCGAGGGCGAAATTCTGCACCGCGACAGCCTCGGCTCGGTCCAGCCGATCCGCGCCGGCGCGGTGAATCTGATGACGGCCGGCCGCGGCATCGTGCATTCCGAACATTCGGCCGGCGCCGCGCTCGACGCGCATTCGAGAGTGCATGGCATTCAGTCGTGGATGGCGTTGCCGGCCGATCTCGAAGAAGGCGAACCCGCGTTCGTGCACACTCCGGCCGCCGATCTGCCAGAGTTGGATGCGGATGGAGTGGCGGTGCGCGTGATCATCGGCGAGGCATTCGGCAAGCGATCACCGGTCGAGGTGAGCGTGCCGATGTTGTATCTCGAATGCCGGATGCCCAGGGGTTCGACGCTCGAGATTCCGTCATTGCACGACGAACTAGCCGCTTACGTGGTCAGCGGCGAGGTGTGCATCGACGGGCAATCCTGGCCGGGCGGCGTGATGGCGGTCGCCAGACCCGGCCGGTCGCTGACGCTAAAAGCCACCGAAGACAGCCGCGTGATGGTGATCGGCGGCGCCACCATGGGCGAGCGCCACATTTGGTGGAACTTCGTGGCCAGCAGCAAGCAGCGCATCGAGCAGGCCAAGGCCGACTGGAAGGCCGGCCGCTTCGCAAAAGTGCCGGGCGAGACCGAGTTCATTCCGCTGCCGGATTAGTGCTTTAGCTTCCGCTACGAACGCGTCGCTCGCCTACATCGCGACCAGGCCCTCCCTCCAGCGATTTCGCAACCGCTCAAACCGCGATCGCCGCCGACTTCACCTGCGCCCACACCGTCATGCCCGGCGCTAGGCCCAGCATGTGCACCGCGCGCCGAGTCAGCCGCGCGAGCAGCCATGCATTGCCCAGGTCGAGCCGCACCAGCGCCTGCGCGGGATGCGGATCGTCGGCTATCGCGTCCACCGTGCAGGGCAGCAGATTCTGGATGCTCGACGCTTGCGGTTTTTTGAGCGCGATGCTGACGTCGCGCGCGAGCACACGCACCCTTACCTGGGCACCCAAGGCGACGCCGCTGTCGCGTAGCCACAGCACGTGCCCGCCGTGCCGGCCCGACGCCGGCTGACCGAGCCGCACGGCGGAAAGTTGCCAGCGCTCGTCGCGCGCGGCCAGCACGCCAGTCAGCAGCACGCCCGCGTCCTCGCCCAGCGGCGGCGCCACGTCGATCCGCGAGAGCGTCTCGGCCACCGGGCCGCTCGCCAGCACCTTGCCGCGATCGAGCAACACCAAGGTGTCGGCCAGGCGCGCCACCTCGTCGGCCGAATGGCTCACATACAGCATCGGGATGTGCAGCTCATCGCGCAGCCGCTCGAGAAACGGCAGCACTTCCTGCCGGCGCGCGGGGTCGAGCGCGGCCAGCGGCTCGTCCATCAGCAGCAACTCGGGCGCGGCGGCCAAGGCGCGCGCGATCGCCACCCGTTGCCGCTCGCCGCCCGACAAATCGGCCGGGCGCCGCCCGAGCAGGGCGCCGATGCCGAGCAGATCGATCACATGATCGATCGGCATGCGCTCGGCCACTCTGCCGACCCGTTTGGCGCCATAGACGATGTTGCCGCCCACGTCCAGATGCTCGAACAGGCTCGGCTCCTGAAACACCATGCCGATCGCGCGCCGGTGCGTCGGCACGAAGATGCCGCGAGAGTCGTTCTGCCAGATGGTGTGGCGCACGCTGAGATAGGCGTTGGCGGGTTTGGCAAGGCCGGCCACGCAGCGCAGGAATGTGGTCTTGCCCGAGCCCGACGGGCCCCACAGCGCGGTGATGCCGCGCCCCGGCAAGGTCAGATCGACGTCGAGTTCGAAACCCGGCCGCCGCCATTCGAAGCGCGCGCGCAGCGCTTCCGCGGCCGTGGCCGCCGCGCTGTGCGCAAAGCCTTCGGGC
>JBDTRV010000046.1:0-10161 GCA_039931475.1 Burkholderiales bacterium
GGCCGCAAGGCGCCGGACCATGTGTTCGTGCATGGCTTTCTGACGGTGAACGCCGAGAAGATGAGCAAGAGCCGCGGCACCGGTATCGACCCGCTCAAGTACCTGTCGGTCGGGCTCGATCCGGAGCATCTGCGTTACTACATCGCCGCCAAGTTGAGTGGCCGCAACGAAGACATCGAGTTCAGCCCGGAAGACTTCATCGCGCGGGTCAACAGCGACTTAGTGGGCAAGTACATCAACATCGCGAGCCGCGCGGCCAGTTTCATCGGCAAGCGGTTCGGCGGCAAGCTGGGAGAAGTGTCGGGCGACGGCGCGGCACTGCTGGCCGAGCTGCGCGACGCGGCTGGCAACTTGCGCGAGCTGTACGACGGCCGTGACTTCGCACGTGCGCTGCGCGACGTGATGGCGCTGGCCGATCGGGTCAACGAATACGTCGACGTGAACAAGCCGTGGGAGCTGGCGAAGAAAGCTGGCGAGGAGGCGCGGCTGCACGACGTGTGCACCGTTTGCATCGAAGCGTTCCGCCTGCTCACGCTTTATTTGAAGCCGGTGTTGCCCGCTCTCGCGATCAAGGTCGAGGCGTTCCTGCACATCGAGCCGCTGGTCTGGGCCGACGCAACCCGGTCGCTGCCGCCCGGTCACGTTATCGGCGAGTACAAGCATCTGATGCAGCGGGTTGATCCGAAGCTTGTGGAGGCGATTTTTGAACCAAATGAGGCGCTTGCGCTTGTCCCACCTTCGTCTCCAGATATGAAAACGATAGCAGCGTTGCCTGAAATGGGTGCCGCAGACGATGTGGCGGCGGTCGCGCCCGGCGGCGAGGCGATCGCTTCGGCCATCACCATCGACGGCTTCGCCAAGGTCGATCTGCGCCTGGCCCGCATCGTGGCCTGCGAGGCGGTTGAAGGTTCGAAGAAGCTGCTGCGCCTCACGCTCGATGTCGGCGAAGGCGCCACGCGCAACGTGTTCTCGGGCATCGCTTCAGCATTCCAGCCAAGCGATCTCGTCGGAAAAATGACGGTGATGGTCGCCAATCTCGCTGCGCGCAAGATGAAGTTCGGCGTGAGCGAAGGCATGGTGCTGGCCGCGAGCCATGCGGATGAGAAAGCCGAGCCGGGCATTTTTCTGCTGGAGCCTTCGCCAGGCGCTCAACCGGGGATGAGGGTGCGTTGAGAGAACAAGAGTCCGTCATGCGTGGACCGTTGGCCCGGCCCATGCCCGCTGCCGCAAAAGCGGCCGCAACAGTCGCCCTACGAACCGCTCTGAAAGTTGCCGCAACAGCGGCTTGCGCAGCGCTGTTGGTCGGCACCTTCTCCGGCTGCGTGGTCGTCAGCGTGGCGGGCACTGCGGCGTCGCTCGCCGTCGGCACGGTGGGGCTGGTCGCCGACACGACGATCGGTGTTGCGAAGGTCACCGGCAAAGCCGTCGGCGCGACGGCGGGGGCGTTGATTCCGGGCGACGATTAGCGCCCCTCGCCAGCGCCGGCTCCTCCTGACGTGCAGCGCCGCGGCTTGCCGCTCGATTCGACTGGGTTGTTGGCATGCAACGCCGTCGCGGACCCCACCCGACGCGCGACGCCCGCGCCGCCGCAAAGCCCTTCCTTCCTCGTTCGCGCGTCACTCCATCCCGGTGACGGCCAGCACGATGGAAAGCGAGGTCGCCATCGCCTTGACCATCGGCTCCTTCTCCACGTCCAGCCACTCGTCGAGCGAATGCGCGCGGCCGCCCTTGCCGGGGGCCATGCGGCCGATGGTCAACGCCGGAATGCCCAGGCTCATCGGCATGTTGGAGTCGGTCGAACTCCAGTTGAGGGCGGGCTTGTAGCCGCCGGCTTCGAGCGCCGCCTTGGCGGCCTGGACCATGGGGGATTTTTCGTCCGTGCCGCCGGCGGGGCGGTCGCCAATGAGTTTGGTTTCCACCGTGATCTTGCCCTCCTTGGTCGATCGCGCGAAGTTCTCGCCCTCGGCCGCCTGCTCGATGATCTTCAGGAACCGCTCTTCGAGCCGCTTCAGCTCGGGCGGTGCTTCGGAGCGCATGTCCACTTCCATCCAGCCGGAGAGGGGAATCGAGTTGACCGACGTGCCGCCGCCGATCAGGCCGATGCTGTAGGTCGTCTTCGGCTTGGCTGGCACCTGGATGCGCGCGAACTCATTGGCCGCCTGCGCCAGCGCGAACATTGGATTGACGAGGCCGAAGGCGCTGAAGCTGTGCCCGCCCGGGCCTTTGAAGGTGACCCGATAGCGGCGCGAACCGACGCCGCCGTTGGTGATCTTGTCGATGTCGCCGGACTCGATCGAAAAGAAGCTCTTGATCCTGTCCTTGTATTCGCCCTTGGTGAACAGGTGCCGCACGCCGCGCAGGTCGCCCGGGCCTTCCTCGCCGACGGTGCCGACGAACAGAATGTCGTCCTTCGTCTTGATGCCGGCGGCGTCCATGGCGCGCACGAACGCGAGCTGCACCGCCAGGCTCATCGAGTCGTCACCGACGCCGGGGGCCGCGAGGCGCGTGCCTTCGCGCTTGACCTTCACGTCGGTGCCGGGCGGAAACACCGTGTCCAAATGCGCCGACACCACGACGAACTTGCCGTCGCCCTTCGCGCCCTTGCGCACGCCGAGCACGTTGCCTTCCTCGTCGATCTTCACGTCGGATAGGCCGGCGGCCTTGAACATGCTCTCGTATTCCTTGGCGCGGGCCTCCTCCTTGAACGGTGGCGCGGGAATCTCGGTGAGCTTGATGCCTTCGTCGACGATGCGGCCGTGCTCCTTATCGATCGTTGCCACGGCGGTCTTGAACGCGGGGCTCGCGAGGATGCGCGCCACCTCGGTGGCGGGATCGGGCGCCTGGGCGATCGCTGGCGAGGCCAGCAACGATGCCGTCGCCAAGGCGATGACGGATGCGGATGAACGAAGCAGTGAAATTTGCATGGTGTTGCCCTTGTTCAAATGGCGTGACCGCCGGTTGCCGGATGCTCATGATAGGCCGCCGCGATCAACAGCAGCGCGGCGGTAATGAGGAATTTCCGGCTTCTCTTGGATCGCATCTGCTTGACCCGCGAGAGGTTCAGCTCTGGGAAAGTGTTGTGGCGCGAGCGGGTGGTTCGGCTCGCCCCCCGTTTGGCCGAACGCCGAGCCGCGACAGGGCGCGCCACGGAATGCAGGCCGCGACCGCGACGAGCGCGATCGTGAGGAGAACCCAGTCGGGGATCCGGATCAACCAGCGAGCGACGAGTCTTGCGGCATCGCCCTTGTACGCCACCTTCGATGCACGGGCCGAATACTTGGCGAAGCGCAGGGCGCCGAGGTTGTCGAGCACGCGAAGACCGCCTCGGCCGAAAGTGGCTGCCAGTGGGACCGCGTCCTTGCCAAGCTTGCCCGCGCGGCTCGCTGCATCAACGACGAGCTCGCCACCGATGCGATACAGCGTTGCGCTTTGCGGACCGAAGCTTGCTGTGAACGAGGCCATTCGCTTGAGCGAGGCGGCACTCGTCGTCTTGCTCAGCAACTTGAAGCCGCCGCGCGCCTGGAGCAGCGCGCGGGTATCGGCAAGCACGTCCGTCACCGCGGCAAGACTCCTGGTTTCGCGAGCGGTCTTGGCCGATGCGACCAGCGACCGGCCCAGCCATGGCGGCAGCGCGCCGAGTTTGCGCGCGGTCTTGAGCAGCGCGATGCTGCTTTTCGCGGCCGTCGACACAGCCACCGCCGGCGCCGCCGCGCCCGCGCTTGCGACCGTTGCGCCGCCACTGGCCATTTGCGCGCCGGTCGCTATCAGCCCGATGGTGGACAGCGCCACCAGCACCCCGTCGGTCTCCTCGCCCCGGGCCAGATGCACGCCCTGCAACGCCAGATCGCGCAGATCGCCGATGACCAGAAAGTCGGTGATCACGCCCGCGGCCTGGCCGATCGGCTCGTCGCTCGTTCCGGCCAAAACGCCTTCGGCCAGCTTGCCGGTCTGGTAGCGAAGACCGGCGCGCTTGGCCGCTATCTCCCGCTCGAGCGCTTGCGCATCGGGGTCGTTGTTGACGTACTCGAACGCCATGAAAAAGCCAAGGTGGTCGGCCGCCTCGGCATAGCGTTCTTCAGCGATCAGCGCGCGCGTGTCCGGCAGCGGATCGATGCGGACGAGGGCGAACACCGCGAGCTGCGCCCGTTGCCAAAGTACCAGCGCGGCGATCGCGGCGAGCAGCAGGAACGTGAATTTGATCGCGATTCGGATCATGGTCGGCGCTCGGGCAGGTTGTCGCGCGGTGAGTCATTGAAGTCGCGCGCAATGGCAAAAGGTAGCGCCGGACGATTCGACTTCCACCACTTCGCTGCACGCTCCAGTGGGGCGACGGCGCGCGGCGTGACCTCGATCTTCAGCAAGGCGGTCAGAGGGCGCGCAGGCGGTTCAACACCTTCGCGATGGGCATGGTTTCTCCGCGCGCGGCCTGTGCGATCGCCTCTTCGAGCTCAGCTTCCAGATCGGTGGGAGTCTCGAATCCGTCCTCTTCGTCCGGAGTGAGGACTGTGACGACCATTCCATCCGGCAGCGTGCCTACATCGGCGACGACCTTGCCTTGAACGACTCTTCCGGTTGCGAGCTTCATGCTGTGCATCGTATACCCGCGGGCTATTGCGAGACGCCGGTTTGCTTCGTCGGCTGATCGGAGGTTCTGCAGTGGCTATTCGACAAGTTCGATGCCGGCGACACGGACCGCCGTTGAGAGCTCGAAGGTTGGGTTGAAATCTTTCGATGGCGCCGCTAATATATGTAATTGCATCCAGTAGTTTAGCCCACTTACGCCAGACCGATGTCTTGCATGCCAGAGCCGCGCGACACCACCCATCCGCCCAACGCCGCCTCGCGGTCGCTCCGCGCCGGTCTGCCCGGCTACGCCGAACTGCACGCGCTGTCCAACTTCAGCTTCCAGCGTGGCGCGTCGCACCCGGCGGAACTGGTCGAGCGCGCGCACGCACTGGGCTATGCGGCGCTCGCGATCACGGACGAATGCTCGGTCGCCGGGGTAGTGCGCGCGCATGAGCGGGCCGGAGAACTCGGCCTGAAGCTGATCCTGGGCAGCGAGTTTCGGCTCGACGACGAGGGTTGGCGGCTGGTGGCGCTGGCGCGCGATGAGGAGGGGTGGGGCGATCTGTGCGAGTTCATCACGCAGGCGCGGCGGCGGGCGCCGAAGGGACAGTATGTGATCGACGGCGTGAACGGCAAGAACGGCAGCGTTGCGCCGGCAACCGTTGGAAGCAGCCAGGCCAAAGTGGCCCCCACGGCTAAACCCGCCGAACCCGCCGAACCCGCCGAACTTGCGGAGTCCGCTGGGTCCGACGAGTCCGCCGAGTTCGCCACCGATTTCGATCTGCTGCGTGGCTGCGAACTGATCCTCGTGCCCGGCCGGCGCGCGCTCAATCTGGATGACCCGGTGGTGCGGAAAACGCCCGGCAAAACGAACGGGTCCGCAATGAAGGGAAAGCCCGCTGCCCGCGCGCTGGCGACCCGTCAAACGCCTGGCCAGCGAACCGACGCAGCGGCCAACGAGTCGTTCGGACTTGCCGCATCAATTACTACAAAAATGATAGCTATAAAATGCCATCTGGCGAGCGGTGAAGCCAAATTTTGTTCAGAAAAAACCGAACAACCATCACCCCCCAACCTCTGGCTCGCCGCCGAGTTGCTGCTCGAAGCCGACGACGACCTTTGGCTCGCCGCGCTGCAACGCGCCAGCGCCATCACCAGCATCCCGCTCGTCGCCGCCGGCGACGTGCACATGCACCTGCGCTCGCGCAAGCCGCTGCAGGACGTGATCAGCGCGGTGCGGCTCGGGAGGCAGGTGTCCGAATGCGGCTTCGCGCTGCAGGCCAACGGTGAGCGGCATTTGCGCTCGCGGCTGCGGCTGGCTCGCATCTATCCGCCCGAGCTGCTCGGGAACACGCTGGTGGTCGCCTCGCGCTGCACCTTCAGTCTGGACCAGCTCAAGTACCGCTACCCGCTCGAGACGGTGCCCAAGGGCCTGACGCCGGCGCAGGCGCTCCGGAAATTCACGCTCGAAGGCGCGGCCGATCGCTATCCGCACGGCGTGCCGACAAGCGTCACCCGGCAGATCGAACGCGAACTCGCATTGATCGCCGACTGCGGCTACGAGATGTACTTTCTGACGGTGCACGACATCGTCCGCTACGCACGAAGCCAAGCCATCCTGTGCCAGGGCCGCGGCTCGGCGGCGAACTCGGCGGTTTGCTATTGCTTAGGCATCACCGCGGTCGATCCGACCCGTTCGCACTTGCTGTTCGAGCGCTTCATCAGCCGCGAGCGACGCGAGCCGCCGGACATCGACGTCGACTTCGAGCACCAGCGGCGCGAAGAGGTCATTCAATACATCTACCGCAAGTACGGCCGCGAGCGTGCCGCGATCGCCGCCGTGGTCGTGAGCTACCGCCCGCGCAGCGCGATCCGCGACGTCGGCAAGGCGCTGGGCTTGCCCGATGCGCTGATCGACCGTTTCGCGAAGGAACACTACTGGTTCGACGGCAAGGTTCTAGCGGCCGAGCGGCTGGCGCTGATGGCAAGCCAGGCGGGGGAGGGGGAGGAGGTGGGCCACACGATCAGCGTGCGGCGCCTCGCGCAATGGCTCGATCTGACCGAGCAGATGCTGGGCTTTCCGCGCCATCTGAGCCAGCACGTCGGCGGTTTCGTGCTGACGCAGGGCAAGCTGACACGGCTGGTGCCGGTCGAAAACGCTGCAATGCCTGATCGAAGCATCATCCAGTGGGATAAGGACGATCTCGACGCGATGGGCCTGCTCAAGGTCGACGTGCTCGCCCTCGGAATGCTCAGCGCGATCCGTCGCTGTCTCGAACTCGTGAGCGCCAAACGCGGCAAGCCGATGGAACTGCACGACATCCCGGCCGAAGACCCCAAAACCTACGACATGATCCGCCAGGCCGACACCATCGGTGTGTTCCAGATCGAAAGCCGCGCTCAGATGTCGATGCTGCCGCGCCTTTTGCCAACGACCTTCTACGACATCGTGGTGCAGGTCGCGATCGTGCGGCCCGGGCCGATCGTCGGCGGCATGGTGCATCCGTACCTGACGGCGCGACGCGATCCGGCCAACGTGCGCTATGCGAGCGAGGCGTTGAAACCAGCGTTGGAGCGCACGCTTGGGGTGCCGATCTTCCAAGAGCAGGTGATGCAGATCGCGATGATTGCCGCAGGTTTTTCCGCCGCCGAGGCCGATGAATTGCGCCGCTCCATGGCCGCGTGGAAGCGCAAAGGGGGCGTGCACAAGTTCCATCAACGCATCATCGACGGCATGACCGCGCGCGGTTACGAAGCGGAGTTCGCCGAGCGCATCTTCAAGCAGATCGAAGGCTTTGGCGAATACGGTTTCCCGGAAAGCCATGCCTACAGCTTCGCGCTGCTGGCTTATGCAAGCAGTTGGCTCAAATGCCACGAGCCGGAATGCTTTCTGGCCGCGATGCTGAACTCGCAGCCGATGGGGTTTTATTCAGCGTCGCAACTGGTGCAGGACGCGCGGCGCCATGGCGTGGTGGTGCGGCCGGCGGATGTGAGTTTCAGCGATCGTGACTGCACACTGGAATGCGCAAGCGGTATAGGGGCGGCTGCGAGCGCGAGCTTGCCAGGCAAGGCAGGCGGCGACGCTCGTCCGCCGACCGCCAAACCCCCCACAAGACCCGCCGTGCGTCTGGGCTTACGCCAGGTGGCCCATCTGAGCGAAGCCGGCACCGAGCGACTCGTCGCGGCGCGTGCCGAAACGCTATTCACCAGCACCGAAGACCTCGCGCTGCGCGCCGCGCTCGATGTCGGCGACCTCGATGCATTGGCCGCGGCCGACGCGCTTGCGAGCCTGTCGGGCCATCGGCGCCAGCAGACTTGGGATGCCGCCGCGCTGCACCGCGCGCCTGCGTTGCTGAAGGGCGCGCCGGTCGATGAAATACCGCTCGAACTGCCGCCTGCGAGAGAGGGTGAAGAGATCGTGTTCGACTACGCCTCGACCGGCCTCACCTTGCGCCGTCATCCGCTCGCGCTACTGCGCGGCCGCTTGAAAAAAATGAAGCTGCAAACCGCCGCCGACCTGCGCGACCTGCCCGACGGCAAGAGCGTGTCCGCCTGCGGCATCGTCACCCTGCGCCAGCAGCCGCACACCGCCAAGGGCGTGATCTTTCTGACCATCGAGGACGAGACCGGCAACGTCAACGTGATCGTCTGGAAAAGCGTGCGCGAGAAGCAGCGCGACACCTTGCTCAAGTCCAAACTGCTCGCGGTGCATGGCACCTGGCAGCGCGATACCGAAAGCGGCGGCAATGTGCGCAACCTGGTGGCGCGGCGGCTTTCGGATCTGACGCCGCTGTTGGGAAGATTGGCGGAGCAGGGCGGAAAGAGCCGGGATTTTCATTGAAGAGCTTCGAGTGGTCCATCGCAACGCGTGGCCGACTTCGATTGAAAATCATGGCGCAGAATCCCTCCACGGATTGAACAGGAGCACCCGCGCCCGCGCATAGTCGGTCAGGTCGCGCGTCACCACTGTCAAGCCATGCTGCAGACCGGTCGCGGCGATGATCAAATCCGGCTGCGAGAACGTGTAGCCTGTCTTTCGCCCTTCCTCTACCAGAAGGCGCCACTTGAACATCACATCCTCGGATACCGGGAGCACCCGCTGATCAAACATCGGACGCACGCGGTGCGCCAGCCAGTCGTTGAGCTCCGCGCGGCGAATCGGGTCGGCCACCTGTTCGATGCCGAACCGGATTTCGGCCAACGTTACCGAACTGATGAATAACTGCGCCAGCGGTTGCGCGGCGACAAAAGCGAGAACCCGCCTGGAAGGGCGCGGACGGCGCAATTCGGAAATAACGTTGGTGTCGAGCAACCAACCATTCACAGCGCGACGTCTCGCACGGGCATGCGAGCGCGCGGAGGCTCGATTTGCAAGCTCTTGTGCGGCGAAGCCCGCAGGGCATCGATCAACATTTGCCCGGTGCGCACGCCTTGCAGGCGATCGAAAGTTTCAGCTTCAACAACCACGACGGCATCGCGGCCGTGCAGCGTCACGCGCTGTGGCCCATTGGAATGCGCCAGCCGCACCAGCTCGCTGAATCGCGCCTTGGCATCCTGAAGACGCCAACGGTCTTGTAACTGCTGCGCAGGAGCAATCAACTCTTGGCGAGAGCTTCTAGTCATGCTGACCAAAATAGCACATTGAGCAGATTTCTGGCTGGAACGGAGACGAAGCCGCTTCTTAGTCCCTGGCAGCCTTGCGCGTGCCGATTGAGCGAGCGACGAATTCGATCGCCCCTCGACAGCGGCGACCCGTTCGGCGCAGTGTCTGGCCGTTCGGCCATCGAGATTGCAGAGATTTGCCAAGCCGAAAGGAAATGGAGAGCACCATGCACACCGCCCGATCCGAAATGCTCATCAAGTGCCCGCTCAGCACCGTCTTCAACGCATTCGTCGACCCGGCGACATTCACGAAATTCTGGCTCGCGGCCACGAGCGGGCCGCTGGCGGCTGGTGCAACCGTCCGATGGGAATTCATAGTCCCCGGCGCCACGGCCGAGGGCGAGGTGACGGCTTTCGAGCAGGACCGACGGATTGAATTCGATTGGTCCGATGGCACCCAGGTCGAGCTTGCCTTCACCGACCTGGGCGATGGAACGACGCGCGTGAATGCGCGCAACAGCGGCTATGCGGACGACAAAGTGGACGACGCCATCGAGTCCAGGCAAGGCTTCACGATCGTCCTGAGCGCCGCGGCGGGCGGGCCTCATCCTCTTTCCGCGGCAGCCTCGCGCAGCTTCAGAGCCTGCGCTTTACCCGTATCGAATTGCGCCCGCCGGCGACTGATTTCTTCAGGCGAGAGTCGCTCGATGTTGCAGTAGTCGAGCTTCCAGTCGGCGCGGTCGCTCCAGCGCAGCGGCGACTGCACCGTTGTGCGCGGCGCGGGCGCGGATTCGAGCAGCTTCAACGCCAGCTCCAGCGTGAACGCTTGCGAATCTGGATCGCCCGGCCGCCCGGCCGCGTTGCCGAGCGGAAAGTCGGAAAACAGAAAACGAGGCACACCGGCCCGCTCGACGATGTCTTTCGCGCAGCCCATGACCACGGTCGCGATGCCGCTGGCTTCGAGCAAGCGCGCGATCAGGCTCAGGGTCTGGT
>JBDTRV010000047.1:0-10071 GCA_039931475.1 Burkholderiales bacterium
GGTCAACGCGCTCGGCTATCTGCTCGGGGCGCTTGTCACGCCGTGGCTGATGCGGCGCTTCGGCCCGGCCCGGCTGCTGCTCTGGGGGGCGGTGCTGGCCAGCGTGTTCATGGGCTGGAGCGGGTTTTTCACCGAACCGGAACCGTTGCTCGCGCAGCGCCTGCTCGCCGGCGTGGCCAGTGCCTTCGTGTTCATCGCGGGCGGCTTGCTCGCCGCGCGGTTGGGCGTGTTACAGCCGGCGCGTGGCGGGCTGCTGCTCGGGCTGTATTACGGCGGCACCGGCATTGGCATCGCGCTGTCGGCGCTGATCGTGCCGCCGGTGCTCGCGGCGGCGCGCGGCGTGCCGCACGGCTGGGCCTGGGGCTGGTGGGTGCTGGCGCTGGTTTGCTTCGTGGCAACGGCCGCGCTGTTCTGGCCGGCCAAGGTCATGCATGTGGCCCATACGCAGGCGCCGGCCGGCAAGGCGGCGCGCAACGCCGGGCTGCCGTTTCGCTGGCGCGCGTTCGCGCCGGCGCTGGCTGGCTACGGGCTGTTCGGCGTGGGCTACATCGGCTACATGACGTTCGTGATCGCGCTGCTCAAGGACGGGGGCGTGAGCGCCGACTCGATAACGCTGTTCTATGCGCTGCTCGGCTTGGCGGTGATGGCGTCGTCGCGCATCTGGGCCGGGCTGCTCGACCGCTCGCGCGGCGGGCAGGCGCTGGCGCTGCTCAACGCCTTGCTCGGGGTGGCCTGCGTGATTCCGGCGCTGACGGTGTCCTGGCCGTTTCTGCTCGCATCGGGGTTGCTCTTCGGCGGCGTGTTCCTGTCGGTCGTCGCGTCGACCACCGCGCTGGTGCGTCAGAACGTCGTGCAAAGCGACTGGGCTGCCGGCATCAGCGCGTTCACGATCGTGTTCGCGGCCGGGCAGATCGTTGGCCCCACGGTGGTGGGCTGGATCGCCGACGGGCCGGGTGGGCTGGAGCGCGGGCTGGTGTTTTCAGCCATTGCGCTATGGGTGGGCGCGGGCGTTGCGCTCAGGCAGAAGGCGCTGTTGTAGTTTTGGGATGGTCCGCACGACCGCTCTGGCGCCGTGCAGACCAACTATTGCGCCCGGCCGCTGCCCGACGCGCGCCCGGGGGGGGTCAGCCGAGCAGGCCTTCGTCTTTCATCGCCTTTTGCACTGCCGGCCGTTTTGCGACGCGGTCGCGGAACGCATTGAGGTTGGACAGGCCCGAGATGTCGATCTCCATCTTCGCGCACCAGTTGCTGACGGTGAACAGATAAGCGTCGGCCACGGTGAACTGGTCGCCCATCAAATAGTGCTTGCCGGCCAGTTCGCCGTCGATGTGCTTCAGGCGGCCGAGCAGCCTCTCTTTGGTTGCCTGCTTGAAATCAGCCGGCGTGCTGGGATTGAACAAGGGACCGAAGCCCTTGTGCAATTCGGTGCCGATGAAGTTGAGCTTCGACTGCATCTGGTAGCGCTCGAGCGTGCCGTTGGCCGGTGCCAATTTTTTCTCCGGCGCCTGGTCGGCGATGTACTGCACGATGGCGGGGCCCTCGGTCAGCTTGGTGCCGTCGTCCAGCTGCAGCAACGGCACGTAGCCGAGCGGATTGATCGTGTAGTAGTCGGTGCCGTCGGGCAGCTTGTGGGTTTTGGTCGGCGCGGCAATCGCTTCGTATTTCAGACCGGCTTCTTCCAACGCGATGTGGGGCGAGAGGGAACAGGCGCCGGGAGAGTAGTAGAGCTTCAATTTTTTTCCTATTTAGGAGAGGTACAACGAACATGGTCGGCCGATGCATCAGCCGTGGCCGATCCTATCGGGTTGCTGCGTATCGCGCCGTTGCAAGCGCAAAAGGGTCGATCCAAAAACGAAAAACCCGCCGAAGCGGGTTTGTACGAAGTGACCAAAAACTTCGATTCAACTCTTGGACCTGCGGCGCGCCGCCGTCAGCGCGAGCAGGCCCAGTCCGAACAGCGCAATTGATCCGGGCTCGGGAACGGAAGTGGGCGGGATACGGGGGTCGCCCGGAACGTTCAGTTCGGTAATACTGGTTCCATACTGGAAGCTCACATTGGAAATATCGGCTACGGTAAGTCCGGACACGCCGCTCAGGACGAACGTCACGCGGTCCTGAATCAACGGGTCGTTTGCCAAGCCGCCGTTGGGATTGAAGCCGGCCGCTGCCGAAACGATGCCGAAGTTGATGCCGTCGAGTGAAGCAGGGCTGTCGAGATCCGTGCCAGCGGCGCCGTTGTTGAAGTTGCCGATGTTGCCTGGCAACCCAGTCGTTAAATATCCGGAACTTGAAATTCCCCGGTCTGCGCCACCCGTAAACGAGGTTGCCTGATAGCCGAATTCACCGCCAACGTTGGTGGTCGTACCAGTGCAGGGGCCGATGTCGCAAAAAGATGCTTGAATCAGCGATCCGGCCGGGATGATTGCTGAAATCGGGATCAACAGCGGGTTGCCGGTGAAATTCCAGAACAGGCCACTCAACGTGCTACCGGAGACGTCCTGCCCGGCATTGGACGGCGATGTGTTGACCAAAACGATGGTCAGAAGGTTGCCCACGATGTCGAAGCTCGCGCTGGCCGAAACCGGCACGCTCCCGGGTCCGGTGCCACTGCCGGTGTAGACGACAGGCAGCGCAGCCGCATTCATGGAAACGGTCGCAGCAAAAGCCAATGCGCCAGCGAAGATCGAGTGCTTCATATTGTCTCCGGAGTTTTAGAAGTTGGTTCTGAAGCACATGCACGAAGCGTGCCAACGGCCGGCGCTGTTCATAACCTGTTGATTCGTAGACAGAAGTTGCCGCGTCGATTTTCGCGCTCGATCCGCAGTGTAAAGAAATCCGACACTTTCTGTCTCTAATGGGGTTGACTACCTCAATCGAAGTCAAGGCGGCAATAGGCGTTATTGCCGCCCCGCGCCGGCGGGGGATGCCTTGATTGAGATTCGCCCGCTGCACGACTACCTTGTCACCTGCACCGAAGAGGTCGACGAATTTCCCGCCGCATCCTGGGCCACCGCCGTGATCTTGTGCGTGCCTGCCTTGGCCTTTCGTGTGTTCCAGTTCGTGCTCAGCGTTGAGCCGGAGCCGCTGGCCTTGAGGGCCCCGTCGATGTACAGCGACAGGTTGATTCCGGCTGCGCCCGCATTGTCCGACGCGTTGACGCTGATCGCGACGTTGCCCGACACATTGCCGGCTTGCGGATTGATGATGGCGACCACCGGCGGCGTGGTGTCCTTGACCACCACCGTGGTGTTGTTGGCGACGTTGACGGAAACCGGAGTCGAAACGGCGACGTTGCCGGCGGCGTCAAAGGCGGTTGCCGTCAGCGTGGACATGCCGTTGGCCACGCCGGCCGAATCCCAACTGAAGCCGAACGGCGCCGAACTGTCGACCGCCACCGTGGTGCCGCCGACCGCGAGTTCCACGCGGGCAACGCCGACGTTGTCGCTTGCCGATACGTTGACCGCGATGACGCCCGACACCGTGCTGTTGGCGAATGGGCTCGCAATGGTGACCGCAGGCGGCGTGGTATCAAGCGGTTGCGCCGTCGATGCGGCGGCCTGAACCGCGGCGGCTGCATTGACCCGCCCCCAGCCGTAATAGATGTCGCGGCCGGGCGTGCCCAGATCGACCGCGGTGGAGTAGAGCAGACTCTCGACCGCCGGCGAATCGAGCGACGGGTTGGCCGACATCATCAGCGCCACGACGCCGGCCGTCAGCGGACTTGAGAACGAGGTGCCCTGCCACTGCTGGTAGAGGCCGCCGCGCGAGGTGGTCCACGTCGCGCCGGGTGCGGCCATCGCGACATAGCTGCCGTAGCTCGACCAGCTCATGCGCGCATCGTTGTCGTCGGTGGCCGAAACTGGGATCATGGTGCTGGTCGCACCGAAACTCTGTTGGGCGCCGCTGTTGCCCGCGGCCACCACGACCAGGCCGCCCTTGTTCTTCATGTACTGGGCCGCGCTCTGGATCGACGAGCTGCCGGCCAGGCCGTCAAAGCTGACGTTCGCGACGCGCGCGCCGCGATCGGCGGCCCAGGTCAGGCCTTGGCTGATCGTGCTGTAGTAGCCGTAGCCGCTCGCGTCGCTGATACGAATCGGCATGATCTTGGCTTGTCCCGCAACGCCTGCCACGCCCTGGCCGTTGTTCATCGCGGCTGCCGCGGTGCCCGCAACCGCAGTGCCATGGCCGTAGACGTCGGACGTGTCGGTGTTGTTGTCGTAGGTGTTGAATCCGGGCACCATCTGCGCCGCCAGATCGGGGTGCGTGCCGTCGACGCCGCTGTCAAGGATCGCGATCACGACGCCGGCGCCCTGGCTTTGCTCCCACGCGGCGCTGGCGCCGATCACGGCCAGGTGGGCTTGGCTCCCGAAATAAGGATCGTTCGGCACGAAATCGGGAGCGACCACGCGATCTAGTTCGGCGAATTTGATCAGCGGATGACGCGAGAGCTTCTCGACCACGGACTTTTCCGAACCGTTGCCGGGCAGGTCCACGATGTGCAGATTGCTTTGGCCGACCTTGCGGCCCCGGCCGCCGTGTTCCTTAAGAATCTTCCCCAGGTCGTCGGCCGACAAGCCGGCGCGCGGCTCGACCAGGATTCGCCCTTTTGCGAATTCGTCGACCTTTTTTGCTTGACCTGGAGCTTGTGCGGGAGGGGCGGCGTTCGCAGCAACCGGCAGCACGGCCGCCAGGGTCGTCAAGAGTGCGGCAACGGAGCACAAAGTGCCGCCAGTGCGAAATAGCTTGCTGGCGTTCGATCCGGAAGACGAAGATTGACGTGTAGCGATCACAGACAGTTCCTGTTCAAAAGTGTTGATTGACAGGACTGCTGGACTTGAACGGCGCGCACGTGCGGCGGGGCGGCTGCTTTGACCGCGTTCCGCACGCACGCTCACGTCAGCAACCCGTTCAACCGAACGAGCCGCTTTTTTCACTGTCTGGCAGTCCAGCCGCCGTGGGGTCGAAACCCGTTAGGCCGATGACTTTGCGTCCCGTGCTTTCGCACGGTTTGCCCTTTGCAGATATGCAGTGCCGAGCTTATTGCGCTTTGAGCCGTCGGCGCCGATCAATCCGGCCGCTTTGTCCCCGGCTGCCAAACTTCGGCTCCTGTTTTGCGACTTCCATCACAGGTCGTCTCGACGCGCAGGCAAGTCGCGCAAGACCTGAAGCGCCAGACACAAATCAGCCCATGCCTTCGCCTTGTCCGGCAGGCTGCGCAGCAGATATGCCGGGTGGTAGCTCACGACGACCGGCACGTCAAGCGTGTCGCTCTTCCAGCGGTAGACCTTGCCGCGCAGTTTGCCGAGCGGCTGCTTCTCCACATCCGCCACGCTCGGCGCGAGCAGGGTCTGCACCGCGAATCGCCCGAGCGCGAGGATCACCTTGGGTTGCAGCAACTCAATCTGGCGCGCGAGGTACGGCGTGCATTGCGCGATTTCGGCGGCTTGCGGATTCCGGTTGCCGGGCGGGCGGCACTTGAGGACGTTGGCGATGAACACTTTTTGCGGCTGGCCGCCATGCCGATCGAGTGCGACTGCCTTGAGCATGTTGTCCAGCAGCTTGCCGGCCGCGCCCACGAACGGCTCGCCCTGGATGTCCTCGTTTTCGCCCGGCGCTTCACCGACGATGAGCCAGTCGACCGGGGCTTCCTGCCCGACGCCAAAGACGGTGTTCTTTCGACCGTTGCATAAAGCGCAGGCGCGGCAACCGCTGACCGCTTGCTCTAGTTCCGGCCAGTCCATGGCGGCGATCGCGGCCGCTCGTTCCGAGGTCGAGGCGGCATTGGTCGGCGCAACGGTGACCGCATCCGGCTTTGCAGCTTTCGCCGGCGCGATCGGTGCGCCCGTGGGCGCAGTCGCGACACGTGGATTCGGCGGGTTCGTTGGGCCGGCCGCGGGCGCGGGAAGCGCCCGGGCCGAGGCAGATGGGGCGGCGCGAGTTTCGGTCGGCTGGGCCGCCTGCTCGGGATCGGCCGCATCCACCTCTGAGGTCGGCAACCAGACGCGCACGCCCATTTCCAGCAGCATCGCGCGCTGTCTCGCAGAAAGGTCCAGAGCCACCGCTTCTCGTTCCTTCTTATAGCTTCAAGCTCATCACCACCGCATCTTCGCGCGCGATCGGAGTGGCCGGGTAGTAGTTCCGACGCCGGCCCACCGCGCTGAAGCCGTGTTGCCGGTAGACGTGCTGAGCGCGCAGGTTGCCGATGCGAACTTCCAGCCAGAGCTGCCGCGCCCCTTTGCCGCGCGACCAGATCGCCAGCGCGTCGAGCAGTAGCCGCGCCCAGCCCTGGCGCTGGTGCGCGGGCGTGACCGTGAGGTTGAGCAGGTGCACTTCGTCGATCGCGTGAAACGCCACGAAGTAGCCGATCAACTCGTCGCCGCCGGTCAGCACCTGCGCCTCATAGCCTGCGGCCAGCGAGTCGGAAAAATTTGCACGGGTCCACGGATGCGAATAGGCCATCTGTTCGACGGCGACGACCGCATCGAGCCAGCCGTGGGCCATGGTGGCTAGGCGCGCTTCGGGCGGGTTGGGCAGGGCGCTCATCGATTTACTGTTTCGCAGCGGCCATGCGCTCCAGCGTGGTCTGCGCGACCTTGTCGCGCACGTAGCGCGGCAGCGCGTCTTCGGGCGCGACGGTGGCGCCCGCTTCGATCAGGCGCGGCGCGAGGCGCAGCATCGCGACGGCCGTCGGCAGCGACTCGAGCGCGCCTTGCAGCGCATCGGCCGGCAGCCGGTCGCGGTAGGCCGCGAGCGCATTGCCCGCGAGCACATGGCCGCCGGTCACAAGCGCTTCGGGCGCGACGAGCGCGAAATCGCCCGACTGCTCGTAGCTGCCGTCTTCGGCGAACTGGTAGCGCGCGACGTAGAGCTGGTTCATGCGCGCGTCGAGCGCGGCCAGGATGCGCCGCGCGCCGTGCCGCTGGCGCGCATCCTCGGCGACCGCCAGCAATGAGTCGATCGGCAGCAGCCGCACACCTGCGCCGAAACCCAGACCTTGCGCGACCGAGCAGGCGGTGCGCAGGCCGGTGAATGAGCCGGGGCCGGCGCCGAACGCGATCGCGTCGAGCTGGTCGTAGCGCAGTCCGGCCTCGCGCATCAGCCCTTCGATCGCCGGAATCAGCCGGGCCGATGCCTTGGCGCCACCGGCTTCATCGGCGCGCCAGACCTGTGCGCCGTCGGCCAGCGCGACGGAGAGCGCTTCGGTGCTGGTGTCGAATGCGAGGATGCGGGTCACAGCGGTTTTTTCACGATAAATCGGGGTTCGCCGCTCGCTAGATGGTCATCTTTAGCTATTGAAACAGGAGCAATCCTCGGCACTTCGCGCACGCCGAACAGTATGCCCACGGTCACCAGCGCGAGGCCAGCCAGCAGGTTCCAGTACAGCGGCTCGGAAAGCAGCGCCACTGCGGCCAGCGCCGACAGCCCGGGCACCAGCGCGGTGATCATGGTCGAGCGCACCGGCCCGAAGTGGCGAATCATCTGCGTGAAGGTGATGCCCGAGATCACAACCGAGCCGACGCCCTGGAACAGCATCTGGAACAGCACCTCGCCAACCGGCGCGCTGAACAAATGGCTGGGCACGACCTGCGTCAGCGCCAGCAGCAGATAGGCCGGCACGTAGCAGACGAATGCGAACACGGTGATCGCGATGGTCGCGCGCACCGCATCGAGCTTGAAGCGTCGCGCGAGCACGCCGTAGGTCGACCAGCACAGAGCGGCGCTCATGAACAGCAGGTCGCCCTTCCAGACCTCGCCGCCGTCGAAGGCGCGCAGCAAGCTGGTGCCGCCGACCAGCAAGGCTCCGCCAACGATGAGCAACAGGCCAACCGCGCGCGCGCCCTTGATGCGCTCACCCAGCAGCGCGATCGCGAGCAGGCTGGTCCACAGCGGGAGACTTCCCGGCATCAGCACCGACGCATGAGTGGCCGGCGCGTAGAAAAACCCGGCGTAAGCCAGCATCGCGTACAGCAGGCCGCCGAAGAAGCCGATCGTCGCCGTCAGTCTGAACGGCAGCGGCGACAGCCCGAGCCAACCCGGCTTGCCGCTGCTGCGCACCAGCCATGCGCCCCAGGGCAGAAGCACCGCGCCGGCGCCGGCGATGCGCAGGAACGTTAGGTCGAAGGTGTTGAGGCTATGCCCCGCCGAGGCGCGAGCGATCACGATGAAGGCGGTCCAGATCGTCACGGTGACGACGGCGGCGGCGATGCCGATGGCCTTGGGGGAGAAGCGCATCGAGGCGATTATCCGAAAAAAGGCCGCACCAGGCGTTGCGTCGAATCGGGCCGAGCGCCGGCCTCGCGCCGTGCGCCTCGCGGAAGCGAACCCCGGTGCAGCCGCTAAAGTGATCGCTGGCTCGCGTCCGATGGTGCGTCGGGCCGCACTTTGCAAACTTGTCGAAAGGCCTTTTGTGACCGCGCGTTCACTTTCATCCGCCGCGCTGGCGGCCGCATCCTTGTGTCATCCGGGCGGCCCGGCCGTCGCGCAGCAGCTCGCGGCCGAATATGACGAAAGCTGGTGCCATGCGCTGCCCGAGGAAATTGTGTTTCAGCGGCGTGCGATGTGGGACGGCAGCTTCGTCAACCTGCGCAGCGAGCGCTATCGTGATTCGCCCTGGGTGGACCACTACAAGAACCCGGAGCTGGTGGCCGAACATGCGCCCACCTTCGCGCGCAACTGTCCGGTGTGGTCGCGGCCGGCCGGTGCGAGCACGCAGTGGCTCACGTTCCGGTTTTCGTCCGAAGGTTTTTTCGAGTCCGGCATCGGCAACCACATGGCGGTTTTCGCGCGCTCGCGCGTCTGGCGCTTTCACGGTTATCCCGGCTACACGGCGGGACAGGACAAACTGCTGGGCGCGGCCATCTGGGCCAACGGATGGGGCGTGCACAGCGAGGAATTCGTCGAGCCGACCGGCTGGAGCGTGCTAACCCCGGCCGATCCGTTCGGCAGCTTGAGGGACGGCGTCCACTACCGGTTCGTCATGCACGCCACCGACTCGGCGTTCGCGTACTGGATCGTGGATGAAGAACGAGATTCCTCGGTCGTCGCCTCGGGGTTCAGGACCGACCCGTTCCCGCTGCCGGACACGCGCAGCAAATGGACGGCGGAGGGCGCCGGCATCGCCATCGCGCTCTTGTGCAGCCCCGAAGGGCAGCCGGCCGGGCACCGCCTTTCCTGCGAGTTCGAGCCGGGTACGCCGCACTACCGCAAGACTTACCGGGTGCGTTTGCAGGAACTGTCCAAGGGCTGGTTCTGATGGGTTGGGCGACTCGGCGCGTGAAGGCCGCGGCATCGACCCTGGCGGCAACCGTTGCGATCGCCGCCGCGCTCGCGGCAGTTCCCTTGGTGGCCGCCGCGCAATCGACGAGCTTGCCTCCGGCGGTGCTGACCGAACTGGTGCGCGCCCGCGTGCCGGCCGATTCGCTGGTGGCACTGGTGGTGCCGGTGGTGCCGGTGGCGCCGCGCGGCGCGGCGCGTTTGGCCTGGCGGGTCGATGCGCCGGTCAACCCGGCATCGATCATGAAACTGGTGACGACGTTTTCCGCGCTCGAGCTGCTTGGGCCGGCCTACACCTGGCGCACCGGCGTCTATCTGGGCGGGCCGGTGGAGGGCGGCACTTTGCGCGGCAACCTTTACATCAAGGGAACCGGCGATCCGAAACTGGTGGTCGAGCGGCTCTGGCTGCTGCTGCGGCGGGTGCAGGGCCTTGGCATCCGCGCCATCGCGGGCGACATCGTGCTCGATCGCGGCGCGTTCAGGGCGCCCGCGGCCGACCCCGCGAGCTTCGACAACGAGCCGCATCGGCCCTACAACGCCGCACCCGATGCTCTGCTCGTGAACTTCAAGTCGCTGGCGCTCGGTTTCGTGCCCGACGTTGCAGCCAACGTGGCGCGGATCAACCTGGAGCCGCCGTTTGCCGGCGTCGAGCTGCCAGCCGCAGTGGCCCTTTCGGCCGGACCGTGCCGCGACTGGCGCGCAGGGCTCAAGGCCGACTTCAGCGACCCCGCGCGGATTCGGCTCGACGGTGCTTTCCCCGTGGCCTGCGGCGAAAAATCATGGGCCGTCGCGCCGCCC
>JBDTRV010000048.1:0-10057 GCA_039931475.1 Burkholderiales bacterium
ATGGTCGGCGCGATGACGATCCACAACATCCAGCCCGGCCCGCAAGTGATGACGAGCAACCCCGAACTGTTCTGGGGGCTGATCGCTTCGATGTGGATCGGCAACGCCATGCTCGTGATCCTGAACCTGCCGCTCATCGGCATCTGGATCAAGCTGCTCACCATTCCCTACCGCTGGCTGTTCCCTTCGATCGTGCTGTTCTGCGCCATCGGCGTTTACTCCACCAACAACAACACCTTCGACATCTGGATGGTCGGCCTCTTTGGCATCGTCGGCTACCTGTTCATCCAGCTTGGCACCGAACCGGCGCCGCTGTTGCTCGGCTTCATCCTGGGGCCGATGATGGAAGAGAACCTGCGGCGCGCGCTGCTGCTGTCGCGCGGCGACTGGAGCGTGCTGGTCACGCGCCCACTGTCGGCGAGCCTGTTGGCCGCGGCGGCGCTTCTGATCGTGATCGTCGCCATGCCGGCGATCAAGAACAAGCGCGAGGCGGCGTTTCAGGAAGACGATTGAGACGGGCCGAGAGGTCCCGATCCCGGTAGACGGCGCCCTCGGGCGCCGTTGGTCGTGACGGGCTGCAGGCGTCGGGCCTCTCAATGCACAGTGACCGAAATAACTGAACGAAATATGCCTCCACAGCAGGTGGATGCTACGTTTCAAGCTACAAAAAGCATAGTACCCGGCCTCTTGCTGGCGGGCGGCGGCGCGGTCGCGTTCAGCGGCAAGGCGATCATCGTCAAGCTGTCGTACCGCTACGGCGTCGATGCGGTCACGGTCATCATGTACCGCATGTTGTTCGCGCTGCCGATCTTTCTCGTCATGGCGTGGTGGGCCGGGCGCGGCAAGCCGGCGCTCACGCGCACGGACTGGATCGGCGTGGTCGGCCTCGGTTTCGGGGGTTATTACCTCGCGAGTTTTCTTGATTTTTTGGGCCTGCAATACGTCAGCGCGTCACTTGAGCGGCTGATCCTGTACTTGAACCCAACCCTGGTGATGCTGCTGGGCTGGCTGCTTTTTGACAAGAAATTCACCTTG
The DNA here is from genome assembly GCA_039931475.1 of Burkholderiales bacterium. Lineage (GTDB taxonomy): Bacteria > Pseudomonadota > Gammaproteobacteria > Burkholderiales > Burkholderiaceae_C > JBBPYC01. Next base: position 1,036 of record JBDTRV010000048.1, read on the forward strand.
CGCCAGATCGCCGGCATGGCGGTGAGCTACTGCGGCGTGGCGCTGGTGTTCGCGCGCGAAGCCAATTTTGCGAGCGGCACCAACACCGGCCTCGGCGCGCTGATGGTGTTCGCGAGCGCGGCCAGCTACGCGGGCTATCTGGTCTACAGCGGCCAACTGGTGAAGCGGCTCGGGTCGCTCAGGTTGGTGGGCCTTGCGACCACGGTCGCGTGCCTGTGCTGCATCCTGCAATTTCTGCTTCTCAAACCCCTGTCGGCGGCGCTCGTCGCGCCCGAGGTTATCTGGCTCGCGGTGCTCAATGCGACGTTGTGCACCGCGCTGCCGGTGCTGATGGTGATGATGGGGATCGAGCGCATCGGCGCAACGTTGTCGGCGCAGACCGGCATGATCGGGCCGATGTCGACCATCCTGATGGGCGTGTTGATCCTGGACGAGCGCTTCACCACAACGATCGCGATCGGAACCGTGCTGGTGCTGATCGGCATCTATATTTTCACGCGGTCGCCGCGCGCAAAATAGACCGTATTTCACCAACGAAGGAGCAAAGGATGGATCTCGGCATTGCAGGTAAGTGGGCGCTGGTCTGCGGCGCGAGCAAGGGCCTAGGCTTCGGCTGCGCGCAGGCGCTGGTGCGCGAAGGCGTTCATGTGGTGATCAACGCGCGCGGCGCCGAAGCGCTGGCGCAGGCAGTCGAGCGGCTTACGGCCGAGGCAGCCAGCGGCGTCGAGATCAAGAGCGCCTGCGCCGACATCACCACCGAGGAGGGCCGCGCCGCCGTGTTCGCGGTGCGGCGCGATTTCGACATCGTGGTGAACAACGCGGGCGGCCCACCGCCCGGCGACTTCCGCGAATGGGACCGCGCGGCCTGGATCAAGGCGGTCGACGCGAACATGCTCACTCCGATCGAACTCATCAAGGCCACGGTCGACGGCATGGCCGAGCGCGGTTTCGGGCGCATCGTGAACATCACGTCGGGCGCGGTGAAGGCGCCGATCAGCAACCTCGGCCTCTCCAACGGCGCACGCAGCGGCCTGACCGGCTTCGTCGCGGGTGTGGCGCGCAGCCCCATCGCGGCCAAGGGAGTGACCATCAACAACCTCCTGCCCGGCTTGTTTGATACCGACCGACTGCGCAACACCACCAAGCCCGAAGCCCTGGACGCGCGCAAGAAAACCATTCCGGCCCAACGCTTTGGCAAGCCCGAGGAGTTCGGTGCGATCTGCGCGTTTTTGTGCAGCCAGCACGCGGCCTATCTGAACGGGCAGAACATCCTCGCCGACGGTGGCAACTACCCTGGGACGTTCTGAAATGAAGCACACCCGGACGCCTCCGCTCGGCCAACGCCTCGCCGGTCGTCAACCCTGTTTTCAATGGCCACGAGTCCCCCGAAACGGCGAAGGAGTTGCCTTGCGTGCTATCACTTTCGCCTTGCCAATGCTGCTGATCACGATGTCCGCGGCGGCGCGGCCTGTCGCGGGCGACGATCGCTGCAGCCAACAGCCGACGACGCAGGCAATTGTGGAATGCAAGGTCGCTGATACGAAGGAATGGGATCGGCGCCTCAATGCCGCGTACCAGGCGCTCGAGGAACGCGCCGCTCCCGCACAGCGCAAGCCGCTGCTTACCGCGCAGCGCGCATGGATGCGCTATCGCGATGCGAACTGCCGCTTCTACGCGGCCGGGGAGGGCACGATCAGCCGTGTGCTCGCGGCCGACTGCTTGCGCTCCACGACGCGAGACCGTGCGTGCGAACTCGAATCAGCGGACAACATGGAAAATGGCGCCGGCCCCGACTGCCGCTGAACGTGAACCGCCAAAAAGCGTGCGAAAGCTGACGGCGGCGCAAGCCAGGCGCAGGCGCGCCCTGGCCCGCGGGCCCGCCCTGCAATAGGATCGCGACCAACATTTCAACTTCGCCCACCGAAAGCCGCGACATGAAACTCAAATCCGCCCTGATCTGCGCGCTGTTCGCCGTACCCGCTTATGCCTTCGCCGGTGGCCCGTGCTTCACCGTCTATGGCGCCGACAACAAGGTCATCTACCGCTCGGACGAGTCGCCGATCGACCTGTCGCGCGCGATCTCGGTGGAAATGGCCAAGGTTTATCCGGGCGGCCACCTTGTGACCGCGATCGACGCGCCGGACTGCAATCGTGTGGATCTCGCCAGGCAGGCCAAGGCCGAGGCCGCCGCCGCGAACGCGCCCCGGTCGGCGGCGGCATCGAACGGCGCGCCGGCGCTGCGCATGGCCAAGGAATACATCCGTGCGCCCAGGCGCGACGGCAGCTCATCCTGAAAAGTAGCGCACGCGCCTTCGATTTGCGTCGTTGAATTGGCGCCTTAAAGATCGGCAAACGACGAGGTATTCGGCGGCAGATCCTCGAAGAACGCCCAGCCGTTGCGGCCGCGGCGCTTGACTCTGTACAGCGCCAGGTCGGCCCGGCGCATCAGGCGCGACAAGTCTTCGCCGTTTTCCGGAAATTGAGCGATGCCGATGCTCGCGCCGACCTGGTGCGTGCGGTCCCCAATTTCGATCGGCGAGCCGATCGAGTTGATCACGCGCTCCGCGAAGCGATCAAGTTCCTCGCGCTCATGCAGATGGGTCAGCAGCACCGCGAACTCGTCGCCGCCGAGTCGCGCAACCGTGTCATCCGGACCGGCAAGTCGTTGCAGCCGCCGTGCGACCCGCATCAACACCTCGTCGCCGGTGTCGTGGCCAAACTGGTCGTTGATCGGTTTGAAATGGTCCAGGTCGAGGATCAGCAAGGAGCATTTTTTGTCCGAATCGAGCAGGTCCAGCGCCCGATTTGACAGGCCGGCGCGGTTGGCGACGCGGGTCAGCGGGTCGGTCTGCGCGGCGCGGGTCAACTCGGCCGCGCGATCGTGCAACTGGCCATGCAGCAGCCACATGCGCGGCAGGCGCTGGCCAAGCGCGATCGAGAACAACGCCGTCTCGGCCACGATCGCGGCCTGCAGGTAATTGTTCAACACCAGTGCTGGCGAAAGCATCGCCCAGCTGGAGGCGAGCAGCACGAGTACCGAGACGAACAGCACAACCGTGGCCAGCAGATACCAGCCAGTGGTGCCATAGCCCACTTTCTGCGTCTGCCGTGCCGCAATCGGCATGATCATCAGGCCGACGGCCGCTACCGATGCGATGACCAACGACGTCCACCAGAACTGCCCGGCCAGCGCCGCCAGCGCGCAAAGCAACGACAACAGGGCCAGCGCGAGCGCGATCCAGCCGATGACAGGCGCGTAGCGGCGCATGTAGAGAAACCTGCGGCCGAACAGCATCGTGAACGTGACCCAAAGCGCGGGCACCACGATGCTTATGCGTTCGGCAATCGCTGGCACGTTCGGGAACAGGTAGCGCGCGACGTGGCCGTTAAGCATGGCCAGGGTTGCCAGCGCCCAGAACGCGGCGACCAGGAAGAACAAATAAATCCGGTCGCGAAAAGTCAAGAACATTAGCAGCGCATAGAGCATCAGCCCGAAAATCACGCCGTAGCTGATGCCGTCGATAAGGCGCCCGTCTTGCTGAACTTCGGCAAACGTGCTTAGCTCCCAGACCGACGGCGTGTAGGTCTGCGGAAACTCCGATTTGAGCCGCAGATATACAGTGAAGACGCCGGGCTCGGGCAACTGGATGCGGAACGAAAAACGCTCGTGTCCGAGATAGCGGGTGGCATAGGGGTGGCTGGTGCCGGTCACTACCGGCTGCGCGAGCGCCCTGCCGGCGGATTCGTCGAACGGGCCGAAGAATTGCATATCGGACACGTTGCGCGACGCCATCGCCAACAGCCACTCGCCGATTCGCGCGTCTTGTCTGAAGCGAATCTTGAACCAGCGCGGCGCCTCGTCGAACCCGACCTCGACCGGCCCCGGCTCCACCTTGAAGCGCTGCTCGACTTCCGGCGAGCGGATTTGCTCGATGCCGAGTTTTCCGCTTTCATCGACCAGTACCCCGATCTTGCCCGCCAATGGGATGCCGCGCGCGTCGGGTGTTAACACTACGACCGGAACGTCACCGGATTGCGACTCCTGCGCTTGCGCGGCCAGGGCCAGGGCCGCCAGCGCCACCGGAAACAGATGCCGAGATGCGAGGCGCGCCGCGGTGGTCACGCGGCGGCCCCAACGAACAGTTCGCGCCAGCAGATGCATCGCGCCCAGTGTAGCGAGGGCTCCGGATCCAGCTTTGCCTGCCGCCCGGTCAACAATCCGCGCCGCAATGGGCATCAATCGGCGGGTTCGCGCTGGCTACGATGGCCGCATTGACGCAAATTTTCAAGAAAGCTCGATATCCATGATCAAACTCTTCACCGGCAACCGGAACTACTCGTCCTGGTCGATGCGGCCCTGGGTGCTGCTCAAACAGGCGGGCATTCCGTTCGAGGACGTTCGGCTGCGTTTCGACTCGTTCGAGGCCGGCTCGGCCTTCAAGCGCGAAATCGCACGGGTCAACCCGGCCGGCAAAGTGCCGACGCTGGTCGACAGCGATCTGGGCGGGCTGGCCATTTGGGACAGCCTCGCGATCTGCGAATACCTGGCTGAAAAGTTTCGGGACAAGCGCCTGTGGCCGCGCGATGCCCGTGCCCGTGCCCGCGCCCGCAGCGTCTGTGCCGAGATGCACTCGGGCTTCGCGGCGCTGCGCACCCATTGCGGCATGAACATCGAGGCGCGGCTGCCCGAAGTCGGCAACCAACTGTTGCAACGCGAGAGCGAGGTGCGGGCCGACGTCGATCGAGTCTGCGCGATCCTGAGTGAACTGCTGGAGCAGCACGGCGGCCCGCTGCTGTTCGGCGACTTCACCATCGCCGACGCCTTCTTCGCGCCGGTCGTGATGCGCTTCAATACCTATGGCCTGCCCGCTCCGGCTCCGGTCGCCGCCTACATGGAGCGGGTCGGGGCGCTTGCGGGTGTCAGGGCGTGGGTCGGCGAATCGCTGGCCGAGCGCGAGTTTCTTTCGTTCGAGGAAAACTACCGCAGCGAGCAAGAGGCGCAAGCGCTGTGGAAACAACAGCCCGGGCAACGCGGCGGCTGATGGCTCACACCCGGCCCCTCACAAGGCCCACTACCCAAGCCGGCCGCCCAGGCCCGCCACCCAAGCCGGCCGCTTAGGCCACCCACCCACCGGTCGCCCGCAGCCGGGTCCGCCCCCGTCAATAACGCCCGAGCGATGAATTCGACGGTGGCACCTCGTCGAAGAACGCATGGCCGTCGCGGCCCTGGCGCTTGACGCGATACAGCGCCTTGTCGGCCCGGCGCAGCAAGCGCGACAAATCGCGGCCGTCTTCCGGGTGCCGCGCGATGCCAAGGCTGGCGCCGACCCGATGGGTGCGGCCGCGCAGTTCGATCGGCGCGCGGATCGCCTCGATCGCATTCTGGGCAAAGATGATGAGATCATCGCGCGAATGGACCTGCGTGAGCAAAATCGCGAACTCGTCGCCGCCCAGGCGCGCCACGGTATCTCCGGCGTCGGCCAGGCGCGCAAGCCTCCCAGCCACGCGCACCAGCACTTCGTCGCCGACTTCATGCCCGTACTCGTCGTTGATTGGCTTGAAGTGGTCCAGATCGATGATCAGGAGCGCGCACGCGGCCTCCGCGCCGAGCACCGCCAGCGCCCGGCTCGCAAGGCCGGCCCGATTGGCCAACTTGGTCAGTGGATCGGTCTGCGCGGCGAGCGCCAACTCGGCCGCCCGGTCGTGCAACTCGCCGTGCTGTGAGTGCATCCGAGGCACCCGCATGCCGAGAGCGAGCGCATAAACGATGCCCTGCAGCACGATCGCCAATTGCACATAGCGATGCTCCACCAGGGCCGCCGGCAGAAACCCTTGGTGGGCGCCCAAAATCGCAAGCAATGAAGCGAAAATGGCGACCGTGGAAAACAGATACCACCCGCGGTAGCGGAAGCCGAAGCGTCGCGACGGCCGAGTGCCCAGCGGCATCAACACTACACCGCACGCCGCCAGCGCGACCACCGCCTGCGCCGCCAGAAACACCTCGCCGGCGAGCGCGGCAAGCGCCACCAGCACTGCCAGCCAAGCCACCGCCAGCAACACCCAGCCGATCACCGGCGCATCGCGCTTCATGTACATGTAGCGATAGCCGAACAGCGCGCCGAAGGTGACCCACAGCGCGACCACGGCGCCCGCGATCCGCTCGGCCACCCCGTCGGTTCCCCCCGCCATCCAGGCCGAATAGTGGCCGTTCAGAATCGCGATCGTCAACAGCGACCAACAAGCAGCCAGCAGAAAAAACACGTGCACCCGGTCCCGAAACGTCAGCAGCATCAATAGCGCGTAAGTCATCAGGCCAAAGAACACGCCATAGCACATGCCGTCGAGCAGCCGCGGATCGGCAAAAATCGCGCCGGCATCCGGCGCCACCGGATGGGCGGCGGCGGCGGCGCCCAGCATGGCGCCCGCGAGCAGCAGGCCGGCCCGACCCGCCACGCGCACGCCGGCCGGAAACGGCCTGTGGGGGCGCTGGTACACGCGGGGTTCTGACATGGCGCGAGTGTAGCGAGCCAGATCAAGGTCGTACCCTGTTGCAGCCCGCAAAGGATGTTGTACCCAACCGGTCGCACCCGCTCGCGGTGGTGCGGACCATCCTAAACTGCCATCCATGAAAACCTATCTCGTGGGCGGTGCGGTGCGCGACGAGTTGCTGGGGCTTTCGGTCTCCGATCGCGACTGGGTCGTGGTCGGCGTGACCCCCGAGCAGATGATCCAACAAGGCTTCACGCCGGTCGGCCGCGACTTCCCCGTTTTTCTGCATCCCGAGACGCACGAGGAATACGCGCTGGCCCGCACCGAACGCAAGACTGCCGCCGGCTACCACGGCTTCGCGTTTCATGCCGCGCCCGACGTGACCTTGGAGCAAGACTTGGCGCGGCGCGACCTTACTATCAATGCGATAGCTAAAAACGTAGACGGGACGAGCGGTGAAGCACTTTTTGACCCATATTTCGGGCAGAAAGACCTGGCTGCGGGTGTGCTGCGCCATGTGACCGACGCCTTTCGCGAGGACCCGGTGCGCATCCTCAGAGTCGCACGCTTCGCGGCGCGCTTTGCCGACTTCACGGTCGCGCCCGAAACCATGCTCCTCATGCGCGAGATGGTCGCTGCCGGCGAGGTCGACGCGCTGGTCGCCGAGCGCGTCTGGCAGGAACTCGCGCGCGGGCTGATGGAGGGCAAACCGTCGCGCATGTTCGAGCTGTTGCGCCAGTGCGGCGCGCTCGCCCGGCTGTTGCCCGAAGTCGACCGGCTCTGGGGTGTGCCGCAACCGGCTCGGCATCACCCTGAGGTCGACACCGGAGCGCACCTGATGATGGTGCTCGACCTGAGCGCGCAGGTCGGCGCTCCGCTCGCGGTGCGCTTTGCCTGCCTCACGCACGACCTGGGCAAGGGCACCACGCCGGCCGACGTGCTGCCCCGGCACATCGGCCACGAAAAGCGCGGCGTCGAACTGCTCGCCGGCTTGTGTGAACGCTGGCGCGTGCCGAACGACGTGCGCCAGTTGGCCGAAGTGGTCGCGCGCGAGCACGGCAACATCCACAAGAGCGGGGATCTGGATGCGGCGGCGCTGCAGAGGCTGCTCGAGCGCTGCGACGCGATCCGCAAGCCGGTGCGCTTCGAGGGCGTGTTGCTGGCCTGCGAATGCGACGCGCGCGGGCGGCTTGGGCGCGAGGATGAGCCATATCCGCAGCGCGAGCGGTTGCTGGCCGCGCTGGCGGCGGCGCGATCGGCGGCGACGGCGGCGGTGGCGGCCGAGGCACAATCGGCGGGTCTTGCGGGCGAGGCGGTTGGTGCGCGCATTCACGCGGCGCGGGTCGCGGCGATCGCGGCGGCGATCGGCTGCTGATGCCGGCGAGCCGGGGTTGAAGCCCGGCTCATCCATTCTTCATACATTCGTTGCCTCGGCCTGAAGGCTCCCATGTCACTGCGCCTGCGTTTCAAAAATCGTGCCCGTCAACTGGGCCCCGGCCTGATCACCGGCGCGGCCGACGACGATCCGAGCGGCATCGCGACCTATTCGCAAGCCGGCGCGCAGTTCGGCTTCTCGATGTTGTGGACGATGGTTGTCACGCTGCCGCTGATGGCCGCGATCCAACTCATCAGCGCGCGGATCGGCTATGTCACCCGGCGCGGTCTCACCGCCAACCTCAAGCTGGCATTCCCGCGCTGGGTCGTGCTGGCGGTGGTGGGCATGCTGCTGGTGGCCAATACGCTGAACATCGCGGCCGACATCGCCGCGATGGCCGAGGCCCTGCGGCTGCTTTTGGGCGGATCGGCGCACGTCTATGCCGTCACGTTCGGATTGCTGTGCCTGATGCTTCAGGTCTTTCTGCCTTATCAGCGCTATGTGCGCTGGCTCAAATGGCTGACGCTTTCGTTGCTGGCCTACGTGGCCCTTGCCTTCACCGTGCGGCTGGACTGGTTGCAGGTGGCAAGCGCCGTCGTGTTCCCGCGGTTTCCAGCCGGCTCGAACAGCCATGACGTGCTGCTGATGGTGGTGGCCGTGTTCGGCACCACCATCAGCCCGTATCTGTTCTTCTGGCAGGCGGCGCAGGAGGTGGAAGGCGTGGTCAGCGGCAAGCCGCACACGGCAGGCGAAGTTAAGCAAGAACTGCAACGCATCAAGTTCGACACGTTGATCGGCATGACTTTTTCCAACCTGATCGCATTCTTCATCATCTTGTCCACCGCCGCCACGTTGCATGCCGCTGGCGTGACCAACATTCAGACCTCGGCGCAAGCCGCCGAGGCGCTGCGACCCCTTGCGGGTGAGTTCGCCTTCCTGGTGTTCGGCCTGGGCATCATCGGCACCGGCATGCTGGCGGTGCCGGTGCTGGCCGGCTCGGCGGCCTACGCGGTGGCCGAAGTGGCTGGTTGGCCGGCCAGCCTGCGGCTCGACGTGCGGCTGGCTCGAGACGAAGGCCGGGGCTTTTACGGCGTGATCGCGGCGGCCACGGTGGGCGGCGTGATCCTGTGCTTCACGCCGATGGACCCGGTCAGGGAG